>JAWLHD010000415.1:0-4308 GCA_041690555.1 Anaerohalosphaeraceae bacterium | reverse complement strand
GCAAAAAGCAGACCACACCAACCCCTCGCCAAACCTGCCCACCCCGGAAGTCCCCGCAGATCATCTCAAAGAGAACAACGGTGAGAAATGCGGGCTAAGGCCTGCAAACGCAATGCCCCCCTTCCAAATCCGCCTTGACGAACAACCCGTACTAAGCGATAATCTGCCAAAAACACGGAGCAGGTAGCAAGGAAGAAGCCATCGCACCAGCAACACTCGACAATCTTTTCCACAGGCAACGTCTTCGCGTCATAGGCCTGATGTCAGGCACCAGTGCCGACGGCGTGGACGCTGCCGTTGTTGACATCGACGGCAGAAGGGCCAAAGTCGTCGCCTTCGACACCTTCCCGTACACACGTCCTTTGCGCAAGGCCATCTTCCGCCTCTTCGATTCACAAACCTCCCGCGTTGACGACATCTGCCATTATAATTTCGTGCTGGGTGAGGTCTTTGCCGACGCCGCCGTCAGACTCTGCGCCACAAACCGAATTCCACTCAAATCCATCCATCTTATCGGCTCGCACGGCCAGACGATCCGGCACGACCCCGTCGGCCGCCGTTCTGTTCGAAGAATCATCCGCTCCACTCTGCAGATCGCAGAGCCGTCTGTCATCGCACAGCGAACCGGAATCACCACGGTTGCCGACTTTCGTCCACGTGACATCGCCGCCGGCGGCCAGGGAGCACCGCTCGTTCCATATGCCGACTATTTCATGCTCGCCGACACGCACAAATCCCGCGCCGTTCAGAACATCGGCGGCGTCGCAAACGTCACCTTCCTGCCCGCCAAATGCAAACCATCAGACATAATTGCCTTCGACACGGGACCCGGCAACATGATCATCGACGGAATCACCGAAATCGTTACCGCCGGACGTTGCAAGTACGATCGCAACGGCAACATGGCGGCCACGGGCAAGGTCGACGGAGCACTGCTGAAACATCTGCTAAGCAACCCGTACTTCCGCCGCCGTCCACCAAAGACCGCGGGACGCGAGCAGTTCGGCGCCGCTTATGCCGACATACTGTATCGCCAGGGCCGCGCTTTCGCGCTTTCCGATCCGGACCTGATTGCGACCGCTACCGCACTTACCGCCCGCTCAATCGCCGACGCATATCGCCGCTTCTTGCCCGCCGCACCCGATGAAATCATCCTTTGCGGCGGGGGCGCCCACAACTGCACCCTTGTCGATATGCTCAAAAATGAAATCCCCTCCGCCAAAATGCTGCGAACCGACGACTTCGGCATCAGCACCGACGCCAAAGAAGCCGTCTCATTCGCCATCCTCGCGTATGCCGCCGTCAAGGGCCTGCCAAATAATCTCCCCGGCGCAACCGGCGCCGATAGTCCCGTGATATTAGGCAAGATCATACCCGCATGAACATCAAAGATAGATCCAGGCTGACCACCGAAAAACGCAACCGCCGCACACAGAATATTGACGCACTGCCGACGCAGGCAATTGTCGACCTGATTAATGCTGAGGACTGCCGCGTCGCGCCTGCCGTCGCCAGACAGCGTAAACGCATTGCGCAAGCAGTCGACTTGATCGTCGCCCGCTTCCGCGAAGGCGGCCGGCTCTTCTATGTTGGCGCAGGCACCAGCGGGCGTCTGGGCGTGCTCGACGCCTCCGAATGCCCCCCCACCTTCGGCGTCCCTCGCACGCTCGTACAGGGCATCATCGCCGGCGGACGACGCGCTCTTGTGCAGTCCATAGAAGGCGCCGAGGATTCCAAACGTGGCGGCCGGGCTGCTGTTAGCAGAAGAAAAATCCGCGCCGGCGACACCGTCGTCGGAATCGCCGCGTGCGGCCTCACCCCGTTCGTCCGCGGCGCACTGGAGCATGCCCGCCGAATCGGCGCTGCAACTGTTTTCATAACGTGTGCTCCCGAAGCCGCCGACCTGCCCGCCGATATCATCATAAACCCCGTTGTAGGCCCCGAAGTCGTAACCGGCTCGACAAGGATGAAAGCCGGAACCGCTACAAAGCTCGTGTTAAACACCCTTACAACTGCCGCCATGATCCGTATCGGAAAGACGCATGGCAATCTCATGGTCGACTTGAAAGCCACCAACGCAAAACTACAAGATCGCGCCCGGAGGATAGTAACCGAACTGACTGGCCTGCCCCCGCAGAAGGCCAAAGCTCTGCTCAAGAAAGCTGACAACGAGACCAAGGCCGCAGTAGTTATGCATTACAAGAAAGTAACCCTGCATACCGCTCGCCGGCTGCTGAAGCAAAGCAATCATTTCCTCAGAAGAGCAATTGAGTGAACTCGCCCACCAGGGCCGGATCAGACGCTTAAGCCGCGCCAAGTCTGTCGATAACCAGTGCCACCGGGGAAGGCGCCTCCTCCCCGCAGGCCAGCCGACTCTGTACCTCGTCCATCGCCTCATGCAGCGCCACACAGGCTGTCTCATAGCTGCACCCGCACACATGCCGGATAAGACGGCAGCCGCGGTCGATGAGCTTCTTGTTGCTCGGCGACACCCATACCATAGCATTGCCGACGACGCGCCCCATCCGAACCATAGTCGCCGTCGAAATCGTGTTCAGAACAAGCTTGACCGCCAGATGATGCCATAATGCCAGCGCCGAAGATGGCAGTTCGCACTTCAGATGAAAACGCCGACTCGCCCCATGATCAGGGACTTCATCGCCTATATTCAGCAGCACAGTAGAACCATACGCCGCGGCGTCTTGCATCACAGCCTGCAACACACTTTTTGCCTCGCCACTGACCGCCAGCGCCACGGCCGCCGAATCAACGCCTTCGGTACGCGAGGGATCCGGCTCGCGCCCGATCCGAAACTTGTAAATCTCGCTGTTATCCAGGCGCGGCGGATTGGCCTGAAGCGCCGCCGGCGCTCCAAAACGCTTATAGACATCTCCACCCCATTGAAGTCCGCGCGGCCTGCGCCGCAGCATCTCCCACCAGGCGTCTTCCGTCGAATGGAATGGATTCTTTGCAAACGCCCATGACCGCGGCGAAATTGTATCGTCGATTCGCCGATACGGCGGGAGCATAAAGGTCGGCGACCGCTCGGTAGTGTCGGTCAGCACGTCCAGCATGTATTCGTCCGCGAAGTACGTTACCAGGCCATGCCGCCGGTACAAATCCTCTTCGAACCCCGCCATCGCCGCAAGATTCGCAATTGACGCCTTTTCCGATAGTTCCCGCAGAAGCCCTGTGAACAGCTCCGCCGACTCCGCTCGGCTCCGGCGATGTACACCCAGTTCCTGCAGTTGAGATTCGGACAGATAATCGCCGAGAAGTCGAACAAGAGCCTCTTCCATCGCCGCTCCGACCACCAGCAGTTCGATTGTGGTCGCCTGCATCCGCGTGGAACCCGAAATCGCCATAGGCCCGGTGAAGAGGTCGATCTTGCCCACACGCGGATCTTCGATAATTCTCTGCGAACGCTCCACGTGCCGGCACAGCACGTCGGTTGGATTGTTGTAAACAAAAAAAACTTTGGCCCCCGCGTCCAGCCCCTCCCATGCCGTCCCAATTACAAAGGATGTTTCGCCGCCTTCCGTAATCGCGACCACCATATCGCCTTTGCCGATCCCACCCTCTCGCAACTGGTGCCTGCCAAAATCCGTGAAATCTTCGAACCCCTCCACTGACTTGATCAGCGCAAAATCGCCGCCGGCCATGACACTGTACGCCCGATTCTCCAGGTCCGGCACACCTGCCGCCAGTTCCGCGTGTTTTGCCTTGAAATCCTGCCAGAACCTCCGCCATGCCGCTTCAAGCAGGATGCTCAACCGTCCAGTCGCGCCGCAGCCGGTGAAGTATGCCCGTCGGCCCGCCCGCAGAGTGTCAATAAAACAGTTGACAAGACAGTCGAAGCCTTCCGATGCCAGCACCCGCCTGGCCACCGGAGGCATGTCGTCGTCTACCGATTGGAGCATGCCAATTCCCGCCGCGAGGTCTTCGCCGGCGACGTGGCTGAGCCGCTCAGTCTTCGGGTGAAATGACTCCGTCGGCAGTTCGCCCAATCTGAATGCCTTCTCCTCTTCCAAAAACCGCCGTGCCTTTTCGGCCGCGGTTAAAGACAGAGATTCTTTTGCCATAAATGCGATTCCTTTCTTGTTTCTTTAGCACACTATACTAACAGACAAACCAACCGGCGGCAATTGGCGCTTTTGCAAAGTGACAAAGCGATCCCCTGCCGTTATAATACCGCCCGTCGAATAACCCCTTTTGAGGAAATCGAACATGGATTTCGGTCGCTATTCCTGCAGGCGCCTGTTAGCTGCGTTACTTACGTTATGCGCCGCCGCTGCCGCTGACCATGAC
>JAWLHD010000414.1:0-4315 GCA_041690555.1 Anaerohalosphaeraceae bacterium | reverse complement strand
CAGCGAATCACCCCGGCCACCCGGATCACCTCTACATCAGGACTCCACCTGGCAAAGCCGGTGTTTGAGCGGAAGCTTGTTCCATGGTCACCCAGAATGCACAAAATCGTGTTTTCCTGTAGCCCGCGATCCCTTAACGCATGACACAACTGCTTGAGAAAATAATCAGTATATCCCAGCGATTGCATGTATTTGTCTTCAGGTTCATCCTCGGGCTCGGCAAACCATATCGGAACCTCATAAGGGTCGTGCGACACCGAAGTAATCATCGCCAGAAGCGCTGGTCCAGACTGCGACTCCAGCCAATCCATCGCAGGCTCGATCATCCGGCAGTCATCGCCGGATAAGTAACCCAAATGGGCCGTTTCGTCACCGAGGTTCTCCCTGAACCACACCCAGTCGAACGCCAGGTTTTTGAATAATCCCGGCCCACACTCGAAGCTCCCCTTCGACATCTCAAAAAATGCACTTGTATACCCCACGCCTCTCAAGATTGAAGGCAATCCATCGTAAGCCTGCGCGATGGGAACGGCTTCAACGTAATCCGATTCTATCACAGGTGTCGAACCCGTCAGTGTAGCCCAGTACGCCTTTGTAGTGTGCGATACCGGAACGTGCGTCCGTGTGAACTCAACACCCTCGGCGGCAAGTTCCGCCAGGTACGGTGTTGTCCGAAGGGTGGGATTGCCAAGTGAAGTCATCCGATAAGATACGCTCTCCAACAGGACCAGCACCACATGTGGCAAATCATGCTGCTGCAACGGCTCCATCACATGCCGCTGCCCGCATAGAGGCACGTTCCGCGTCTCGATTTTCCATTGGGCGTCCCTCTGCAACCCAACAGCCGAAGCCAGGGCGTGCCAGTGGCTGCTGAACCCTAATACTTCACCCGCAAATCCCGGCTCAGTGCTCGATTCGAACACCAGACCAAGCGCCAGTAGTATCACAATTATCAGCAGCTTTGCAGCCGCCCGGTGAGTATGTTCGCGTCTTACGGCTATGATTGGCGAAGGGTAAATGAGTCGCCAGACAAACAAACCCACCGTTACACCGCACACAAAAGTCATCAGAACGAAGACCGTCGGGATTTCCAACAGATGCGAAATAAGCATCGGCCCGAGTTCCCGTATGTCACGCATAAAGATGAACAGCAATCCCGGCTGAAGTTGTACACCGCTCTTGATCAGCCAGCTTACGTCGCAAACCGACCACACCAGCGCCGCCGTGGAAACACAGAGACCGAGTCTCGCCGCCAGGCCGCAAGGCCTCACAACAAAAATAACGCGCACAAAAAGAGCGAGAATTAGAAAGAAAAACACATCCGGAATTACCGCGTGGACCAACGATGAAAAAAAGAACTCCGGCTTTTGGCCGATCAGAACGGCCGTTTTGCCGCCTGCTGTCAAAGTTAACGCTGCAGCCAGAATCACAGTCTCAGCCCTGGGCATCCGCCGCAGAATCGCCCAAGCACCCATCGGCGGCTCAGTAACTCCGTCCACGCTGCCGCGTTCGGTTGATTTGCTTGATCGTCCAACGTGCGACATAGCATTCCCCGCTCAGAATGACAGTCTTATCCAACGTTTAATTATACTCCAACGGGGACAAAACATGCCAGCAAAACCTACCCCGTGAGAAATCGATGCATAGCCGCCCAGCCGCAGGAGATTGCTGACAGGTGACTTACAGCGGTTGCGAAACCCTCCGCGGAAACACACCCCTTAGAAATTCGGCATTCTGTTTGTAAGATTCAACCAGGCCAAGCGGCGTCGCACCCTCGATCTGAATCCATCCCCGGTACCCGATGGCGTCCATAGCCTCACGAACCTTCACGAAATCAATCTTGCCTTTGCCGAAAAGATTGTTGTAGTCCTTGGCGTGGAACTCGCAGATGTTCTTGCCCAGTATGCGGATTTCCTTGTATATATCATAGCCGCGCAGGTGCGAATTGCCTACGTCATAATACACCTGCACTGCCGGCGAACCCACCCGATCGACTATTGCCATGCTGTCTTCGGCACTGAGCCAGCTCTCGATCCCAAGGACCACGCCCTTGTCTTCCGCCTTCGGTGCGACTTCCTTAAGTCGCTCGACCACTACATCAACCCCCTTCGGGTCATCGCGCAGGTCGCCGTTGCCGAAAAACGCCAGCAGCACGACTCTCAAACCCAGCGCATGGCACACATCGATACTATCACGCACCCATGTTTCTGTCCGCGGATCGCTCTTGTAAGGAATATTGTTTAACTCCCCGATGGCCAAAGAGGCAATCCTCACACCGCTCGCCCGCGCTGCATCGGCAAAAGTCTTCTGCACCTCCGACCTGCGGAGGTGCATATCGTTGGCCGCCGTGCCCAGACTTACCTGTACGCCGTCGAGCCCGATCTGTCGAGCCAACTCGAAAGAGCCCGGATCGGCCGTCTTGCCGAGGTTCCAGTCACATACCCCGATTCTAAAACCTCGCGGTCGCCGCCTTTGCCCCTGCTCCTGCCCGGCCGCCATTGCCCAAGGCACTACAGCACCTGCAGCCGCCGCGCGCACAATCATTTCACGTCGCGTCAATCTGTTTTGTTTCATCAATGTCTCTGTCTTTCTCTAAGCCTTCAAGCCTTCAAGCCGCCCATCAAGTCTCTCCGTGCTCTTCAGAAGCTTGTCCCAGTACACCTGTTCGCCTGAGTAAGCCGCCGTTCGTCCCAGGATAGTCACCAGATTGCTGCGCACGCTCGGCGCAACCGTTGGGTTACCGCAGTTGCCTTCAGTGATGTCCTTATGGAAAGTTCTGATGTTATTGACCACCCCCTCCTGGTAGATCTGCGCTGTCCGCCCGCCGCGATAGAAATTCTCGCCGCGAATCAGCACCTCACCGCCGTATTCAGTCTCCAGAGTGCCTTTCGTACCGAACATCCGGTTGCGAATCCCGCTCTGACCGCCAAAGTCCTTGTACTGCTTGGACACAAATGCAACTCCGACATTGTTTGGATAAACGAACACACACGCGAAATGATCCCAGCAGTCGCCCACGTCGGTCCGCTCCTTGCGTCCGCCCGTCCCGGAAGCATACACAGGCGCCGCGTTCATGATCCAGCTCGCCACGTCCAGCGTATGAATGTTCTGCTCCGTGATAATGTCTCCGGAAAGCGCCTTGTCGAACACCCAGTTGCGGAGCCTCGCTTCGGGCGTGCCCGGCTCGGCCTGCTTGCCTAAGCGACCCGTAATATAGCTCGACTCGCCGAAACAATACTCACCGATATCGCCGCCATGCACGCGTTTGATGGCTTCGATAAAAAATTCATTTGCCCGCGTCTGAAAGTCCACCAAAAAGCACAACTTCTTATCAGTCGCCTTCTTGCCGCTTTCTTCGATGCTAAGACATCCCGGAACGTCGACCGCGACCGGCTTGGCAAGATAAACGTGCACCCCGGCGTCAATCGCTTGCGCGGCCTCTTCCGGATGAAAGTAAGGCGGTGTAATAATCGCCACAGCATCGACCCCTCGCGCCTCCAGAAGCTTCCTCTCGCACAGAAGCCCCGTAAATCGCTTGCTCTCCGGCACGTTGAACCTGCCCGCCACGTTGTCCACGCGGTCCTTGAAATAGTCGGCCGCTGCCGCGATCTCGTAGTTGCCATTCTGATTGAACAGATTCGCAATCCAGTTGCCCCGCCCGCCGCATCCGACGATACCCAGACGGATCTTCGCATTCGCCGCATACCCCCGCACCGACTCCGGCTTCACCACCGCAAACGACAGCGCTGCCGCACCCGCTCCGGCCATGAAACGCCGCCGATCAAAAGACCTCTTCGCTGTCTTCGATTGCGGTACATTATCTTTAAAACTCATCTTCTAATCCTCCATCAATTCATCTGGTTAACGCCAATTCCGCAACACCACCTGAGCATACCACAACCGCCCCCCCCTACGCAACCGAACTCTGTCCACCGTTTTGGGCGTCACCTGCAACTGGCATTTAAATAGCCGAGGAGAGATGCTTTCGAAAGGGTGCCAAAATGTTGGGTTTTAGCCAATTGCGCGTCCGGGGGCCTTTCTGGCGAGTAAAACTGGCCGCATTTATGGCCAGATGGTTGAAATCGAGCCGTCTATTCTGGTATAATCAGCGGTGTGGTCTGCGGAAGCACCCATTATAGCCAAACGGGGATGTTACCTGGAAATACCAAAATTAAGGTGCCAGATGGACCATGGGAGGGTGATGTTATGCGCGAGTATTTCCGCGACCCCCGGCCATGGCGGCCGAAAGAACTCGTTCTCCTGCTGCTGACAACGGCCTTGGCCGTTGCCAGCCCAAACACACAGCATGAGCCGG
>JAWLHD010000413.1:2084-4330 GCA_041690555.1 Anaerohalosphaeraceae bacterium | reverse complement strand
ATCCAGTCTGGGGCCTCGGCGTGGGAGTGCGCAAGGAGCTCGTTGATCACAATGTCGCCGCGTCCGACGCCGTGGTCGTCGAAACCGGGAGTGCCGCCGAAGACGGAGGAGGCCTTCCAGCCGCCTTTGCGGTCCCAGTCGTTGGGATCGCCGTAAGGGTCGCGAATGGTCAGCGAAAGGCCATCGCCGTCCGTGCCCAGGTACCACTTGTCGTTGTAGCGGAAATCGTGGATGACTTGTCCAAGGGCGTCGACCATTTGGATGCGTTCACCGCTGTTGTCCAGTGCGCCTTCGAATGCGACGCTGACAACGGTTATGCCGCCGGCGTCGTAGTGTGATTCGAAGACGGCCTGATCCTTGACGACGACCGCCAAGGCGCCGGGCGGCAGTTGCATGTAGGGCAGTTCGAGGCGGATGCCTTTGGTGAACCTCACCAGAGCAAGATTGATGGGGGTTTCGCCGATGTTCTTGAGTTCGACGAATTCGGCGTCCGGGTGGCCGGCGGGTGGTGCCGCGGGATTGAACATGATCTCGGTGATTCGCAGATTTTCTGCGACCGGGCCGACGGCGAAGACGGTTTCGCTAAGTGGGCTCCATTCGCCTGCGTTGAGCACGCGGGCTTTGACGCGGACGCTGTGCGTGAGTTGTATGGATGTGCCGGTGAACTCAATCGCCGAAGGGTCGAAGGCGCCGCCGGGCGCGCGAGGGTCCCTTCCATTGAGCGTGTACCAGATGCGTCCGGAGCCGTTGGGATTCGTGATGGTGAGAGTGTCTTGCGTTGAGACATGGCCGCCGTGCATTGGTGTGCCGTTGATCTTGAAGGCGGGCGGTTCGGTGTTGGGATACAGGCCGGAGGCTTTGATCCAGTTGAAGACAGTGTCGGATCGAGTTGTGAAATAGATGCCGTTCTGCGGTGTATAGTTGAGCCATTCAGTGCGCGTATGCGGGACGGCGGAGCGATTGTCGCCCCAGCGGGCGCTTTCTCCGCGGATGGCCTCGGAGGCCTGCTGCACACGGGCCTGGTAAATCTCGTTGGTGCGGGGATAGCTCAACGCGCCGCCATTATGAAAATGCCTGTACATGTGGTCGGCCCATCGCATTTTGTATTCGATGTGGTTCTTAAGGCGGCCGTGTACGTCATTGGGGCTCTGGCCGGTATTGTTGGTGCCTTCGAATGTGTGTTCTGCGTCCCAACTGTGATAGCGCCATTGGCCGCCGACGGGGTGCGTTGCGTACCAGTTCTTGAACGGCCAGTCATGGTTGCCCGGAAACCAGTTGGCCAAAAGGTAGGTAATGAGGTTGTCGATGTCCAACTGCTCCTCGACGGTTTGCCACTTGGACAGGTTTGTCGCGTCGCTGCCCGCGGCGCTTGCGGCGCTAAGCATGGCGTTGTAACTTGCGGTCGCGCCGGGACCGCCAAGGCCATCATTGATAACGCCGCTGGCGCTGTGCTTGATGGCGTCGTACTCTTCCTTGCTGCCGCCGAAGGTTTCCGCGGCCCACGAGTGATCGGGTCGCTCGTGGATATAGTACATGCCCCAGTAGAGATCGTTGATATAGAGATGTGCATAACCGCCGTGCGGGGAGTAGCCGCCCATTTCATTGTGGAAATCGGCTGCGGCCTGGTCCTGTACGTACATCGGCTGCGTATGCTGGCCGCTGTGCAGCCACGAATGATTAAGCACCGCGTCCAGCACGATGGTGTCGTATTCAGTGATGGGTGAATCGGGGAAGATTGCGGCGCTGAGTTTGGAGCGGCCGCCGGTTGGAGTGCCGTTGTCTGTGTGGGTCTTGAACCTCGGACGCATTGACAATTTGTCCGTTTTCCATCTTTGCAGGCTGGTTCCACCTCCGCTGATTCCGCCCTGCATTGACATAGCGCAATTCTGCTGCACAATCAGGTTGCGATTCGGGTCGATGTATTCAAACGAACAAGGGTATTCGGTGCCGTCCAACGCCTTCGTGACATATAGTCCCTGTTCGTACTAGAACCAGTCGTCCTTTGGCATGCATACCACGATTGTCGGCACAGCCTGCAAATCGGCGGTCGTAAGTCGATCGTCCGGATTGGCGTGGTTTACGATGTCGGGATCGACCTCGTAATCAGGACCATTGTCTCCCCATCCGGTGGACGGGTACCCGTCCGGCGTGCCTGTATTGGCCTGAGTGAGTACGTCGTCGAGAAAGATATAGGTATGTGTGTCGATATTGGTTGGCATTGCGCCTGGCTTTATTGCCGCGGCCCT
>JAWLHD010000413.1:0-2074 GCA_041690555.1 Anaerohalosphaeraceae bacterium | reverse complement strand
TGTGAGAAGCTCGGGCTCGTTATACGCCTGGGCAGTGGGTGTGGGGTTGCCGTTGATGTCGATGGGCGGGTTGCTGTCAGTCGTGTAGTAGATTGTTGCGCCTGCGGTCTTGGTGGATATACCAACGTGGACGGGAGAACTGTAGAAGCCCCGGTCGTTGTCAAATTTAGTGTCGGCAACGCGTTCAGCGATCCCCATTTCGTCGTTCTGTGCCATCGGGGTGGGACTGGTGAAGAAGTACCACGTGTTCGTTGCGTCTGGGTATCTTCCGTAGGAAACGCCTACAACTTGAGTGCCAAAAATGATGCTGTCGATGACGGTTGCGGCGTCGGCGTCATACAATATGATGCGGTCGCCATCCGAACTCAGCCTGAACGAAAGATGCAGCGGCCCCTCATCAGGTTCGCCGTCCGCCCAGAGGATCAGATAGCCTCCGGGCTGGATAGTTGTCTGGGACGCGTACCCTGTGGGAATCTGGCAGATGTTCTGATCGTCAGCCACATACATGCCCGCGATGTCGATGTGGTTGTCGGTTGCGTTGTAGAGTTCGATCCAGTCGTCATAGTCTCCGTGTTCGTCATGAATACCGGTAGAGCTGTGGTTTGCGGCCATGAACTCGTTGATGCGCAGCGTTATGCTGGCTTGCTCCGTGTAGACGGCGTCGAGCACGAATAGCGAATCATGTTCGACGGCTGCTTCCTTTAGGCCGGGCGACAGCCATCCGCTGATTGGTGTAAACTCAACGTCGTACAATCCGACAGGGAGGTTGTCCTCCCGTTCGCCGCTCATACGCCAGGCGGTCTGTCCCGCGCGTCGCCAGCCTGCGCCGCCCGCAACGTCAGCCGGGAAGATATTGACCTGCAGTGAGCCGGTATGCTGAACATAAGTCCCCTCAGCCTGGACGACCTGTGAGTAAAGGATATTCACATCCTGTGCGTCCGGCGCATAGAAATCATCAATCGTGAGAAACTCCACTGTGTGCGATCCAACTGGAAGACCCTGCACTACGTCGCCGCTGTTTCGCCAGACGCCGCCTCCAACTCGCCAAAGAGCAGCGGCGCGGGTTTCCTCGGGGTATATGAACACCTGCAATGCGCCTTTCTGCCTGTTCTGGCGCCAGCTATCGGCCAGCCAGTTGTAATCAGCGAAATCGACGTATTCATCGCCGCTTATATCCGCGCCCCCTGCAGTGCTTGAGAGCCATTCCATCGCCAGCAGATACAAGTCCGCGCTGTCAACCAGGCAGTCGCCATTGATGTCGCCGAGCGGGCAAGCCGCGGCATGAACCGTAATGACGAGCTCATCGGCGCCCTCGAGGTCTCCGTCGCTTGCAACGAGCCGCAGGACATAGAGGCCCGGAGTGTTCAAGGGAAACTCGACCTGCGGGTCCTCTACGTGGGGGTCGGGTTTGAACACCACTTGGCCGGGCCCGCTGACCTGCGACCATGTGTAAGCCAGATAACCGTCAGGATCACCCAGACCATCGTCGACGACTGTGGCATCGATAGTGAGCACTCGCATGGGCAAGGTGATTTCAAGGTCGTCGCCGACGTTGACCTGTGGAGGGCGATTGCCGAGCGGGCCGGCGGCCTGAAGCATGAAACCGCTTAGTGCATAGGCACGATAGCCGCCCTCCGCATCCGGCGAGGCCTCAACTCGGACGACGAATCGGCCGTCCGTGCCCGGGACTATTTCATCCCACCGCACCACGTCGCCGGCCAGCGTATTATCGCCGGCCTTGAAAACTGTTGTATTGGCGGTGACGGATACGATCATTGGTCCGCTGCTGCTGTTGTTTGTTGCGGACTCGTGCCCGGACAAAGTGACCAGCGTCTTCCTGTCGGCATAATTGCTCGTGCGGATAGCCGTGGCCGCAAAAGTGTAGGTCAGTGTGGGATCCAGGTTTGAGAATTCGATAATTTGAGCCCAGCCCGTGCTTGTATAGTTGAGAATGTTGGGGCTGAAATCGACGATTTCACCGAAAAGCTCGTCGGCGGGTGTTCCCGGCGCCGCATTGCCCCCCGAACCGCCGCCTATCGAACTTGGGGTGATCCCCACTTCCATGCTGAATGTA
>JAWLHD010000412.1:0-4331 GCA_041690555.1 Anaerohalosphaeraceae bacterium | reverse complement strand
CGCATAACGCAGGTGCTCACCAACATCGTCGACAACGCCGTCAAGTTCACCGAAGCCGGCCGAATAACCATCCGAACGGCATGGCATGGAAATCTCGTGCGAGTCTCCGTCAGCGACACCGGACCCGGCATCGAAAGCAAAAACCTCCCAAGGCTCTTCCACGAGTTCGAACAGCTCGGAAGACGCAGAAACCAGGGCTCCGGACTCGGACTGGCAATCTCCAAACAGATCATAAAACGCCACCATGGACAGATATGGGCCGAATCCGAACTCGGCCGCGGCGCAACAATCCACTTCGCGTTGCCCATAGTCGAAAGAAGACACAAACCGAGAGACCAGTAGGATGACGAAATGAATCAGACAGATGCACCAGGTTCGGTCGAAATGCTCCTCGAAGCGCCAGAGTTCCTGGATCGGGTCCTTCAGGCTGCCCCAAACGGGCTCGCCGTAGTCGACGCCGACGGACGCATCCTCTACGTCAACCGCACAATGGCCGACATGTTCCGTTACGATCCCGGCGACATGACGGGCATGACCGTCGAAAACCTCATCCCCGACCGCTTCCGCGACCGCCACGTCAGCTATCGACGAGACTTCATGAACGAGCCCGAAGCAAGAGAAATGGGCCGAGGAAGAGACCTCTTCGGCCTCACAAGCGACAACCGCGAGTTCCCCGTCGAAGTAGGCCTAAGCCCATTCCGACTGCATGACCGGCTTCTCGTCCTCGCATCGGTCATAGACATCACACTCCGCAAGAAGGCCGAAAACTCTGTACGCATCCATGCCCGCCGAATGGAAGCCCTCAACGACCAGCTCGCCGCCTACACCAGCGCAATCTCCCACGATCTCAGGGCGCCGCTCCGCGCCATCCGAAACTATGTCGATTTCCTCCGAGAAGACATCGCCGCCGACCTCCCCCCGCAGCAAAGGCAATACCTCGACGCGCTCCACACCGCCGTCAGGGAAGCCGATCAGATGATCCTCGATCTCCTCAAACTCGGACGCCTCAGCACCCGCGACCTGCCCTCGGGCGATGTCGATCTCGCCGAACTCTTCGACGAAATCCGACGAAACCCCGCCCTCCCCGAGAACGCCCGGATAATTACCCCCAGCGACTGGCCCCAAATCGAAGCCCCCCGAGTGCTCCTGCTGCACATCTTCCAGAATCTCGTCACAAATGCACTCAAGTTCAACTCTTCGACTCCAAAGCAGGTCGAAATCGCCTGGCGAACCGTCCCCGATGGCCATATACAGTTTCAGGTCACCGACAACGGCATCGGCATCGACCCGCGATTCTACGACAGAGTCTTCGACCCCTTCGAACGCCTCCACAATCCCGAAGAATACGAAGGAACCGGAATCGGCCTCTCGCTCGTCAAAAAGGCCGTAACGGTGCTCGACGGAGACGTCACTCTCGATTCGCAGCCCGGAAAAGGCACAACCTTCTACGTCACTCTCCCGTCAAGGAGACATCAGGACCAATGAAAACCACGCGATACCCAACGCGTTCACTAATTAGGAAGCCCTCAAATGGACAATCAGCAATATCGCAAACCGCTTAGCATACTGCTCGTCGACGACAGCATTCACGACTACGCCGCCTTCCAGCGAGCATTCGACAAATCCGACGTCCCCGCCCGCATCGAGCATGAAACAAACGCCGCCACCGCCCTCCAGCGACTCGTCAGGGAGGGCGAACTCTTCGACCTCGTCGTTACCGACTACCGTCTCGGCGGAATGAACGGCCTGGAACTCTGCCGCGAAGTCCTCCGACTCGAAATACCCGTCGCGCTCGTCATGCTAACCGGCTCCGGCAGCGAAGACCTCGCCGTCGAAGCCCTCAAAGCCGGTGTCGACGACTACCTCATCAAGGACCCCGACCAGGGATACTTCCAGCTTCTCCCCGTTGTCCTGCCACAGGCCGTCAGAAGACGAAACGACAGCATGGTCAGAAAACTCGCCGAAGAAACTCTCGCTGCCGGCGAAACGCGACTCCGACGCATACTCGACGCCGTCAGCGACGGAGCATGGGACTGGAACGTCAAAACCGGACAGATCCGAATGACGCCCCGCTTCTACCGAATGCTCGGCTACGAACCCGACGGAATCGCAGCATCCTCCTGGACGTGGATCGACCTGCTGCACCCCGACGACCGCGACGACGTCGTCGCCAGAATCAATGAACACCTCCAGCGAGGAGAAGGTTCCTTTGCCGAAGAGTTCCGAACGCCCGCC
Organism: Anaerohalosphaeraceae bacterium; assembly: GCA_041690555.1. GTDB lineage: Bacteria > Planctomycetota > Phycisphaerae > Sedimentisphaerales > Anaerohalosphaeraceae > JACZKQ01. The sequence goes on along the minus strand of JAWLHD010000412.1, from coordinate 2,096 downwards.
CAGGGCGACGCCTCCCGATGGGTCCTCACCAAAGCCGCCGTCATCGACCGCACGCCCGACAAACAGCCCCTGCGCGTCGTCGGAATAATCCTCGACGTAACCGAACGAAGGCTCGCCGACGACCAGTGCAAACGGCTGCGCGAAAAAGTCGCCGCAAAGGAAAGGCAGCTCGAACGATTCAGCATCATCATACGCAACCACTTCGGACCGCACCTGATGGCCGTCGAAACCTTCACCGCCGAACTCGCCTCCCTCGTCGACGAAATCCGCCAGCTCCTCGAAGCAGAACCCATCGACCCCGCCGAAAAGCAGCACCTTACGACGCTCCTCAAAACCGGTGCAGGATCCGACGTCGGCTACATCGACGCCGCCGTACACGACATGCGCAGACTCCTCGACGGCGTAGCACAACTCACCGCCGCCGAACAGCGCCCACTCAACCTCGAAACGCTCGACATGGACAAAATCCTCGCCGAAGTCTGCTCCGCCCTCACCGAGACCATCACCAGCACCCAGGCACAACTCCAAATTGATCCCCTGCCCCCCTGCCGAGCGGATTACGGATGGACCAAGCAGATCTTCATCCACCTCCTGTCCAACGCCCTCCGAAATCTCGACCCCCAGCGGCCCGGCCGAATCTCGGTCTCCGCATCAACCCGCCGCGACATGGTCGTCTATTCCGTCCGAGACAACGGCATCGGCATCGAACCCGAACGCCAGAAGAACCTCTTCGACGTGCTGCCCCCCGCCCCCGATACTGGACGCGGCCTCGGCCTCTCAATCGTTGCACGCATCATCGACCGCCTCGAAGGACAAATAAGCGTCGAATCCGAACCCGGCCAGGGAAGCTGCTTCCACGTAAGCCTCCCCGCCGTCGCCGCCAAACTGCACGCCGCCCGAACGCTCCAGCACAACGACTCTTCGGAGGCCTGAATGACCCCCGCCGCCATATCAACAAAAATCAATCTAAATTCACAAATGTCGAACAACTGTACCACGCCCGAACTAAAACAACATGGTTAAGAAAAAAACGCAGGGAGAAACATGAAGACCCGCATAAGCACTGCAACAATCCTCCTCGTCGACGACGAGCCCGATATGGCCGCCATCGTCGGCCGAAGCCTCCGAATAAACGGCTACAAAGTCCTCACCGCCTCAAACGGACGCGAGTGCCTCGACCTCGCCGCATCCGAACTACCCGACATCATCCTGCTCGACAACGTCATGCCCCACATGGACGGCCTCACCGCTATGCGCAAGCTCCGCCGCTCCGAGTCAACACGCGACATCCCCGTTATCCTCGTAACAGCCCTCGCCGACGAAGCCACCCTCGCCTCAGCTCTACGCGCAGGCGCAGACGCTTTCATCACAAAGCCCTTCGACTATCAGACCCTCCTCGACAAAATCTCCTCCATCCTCGACGCACGCCCAGCTGGCTAAACGCTACTCCCCCGCAAAAGCCGCGTCCCAGTCCTTCCAAACCGCCTCCCGACCAGCCGCACGAATCACCGCCGCAACCTCCCCCGCGCTCCGCCGATCGTCAACCGAAAACTGCTCACCAGAACCAGTATCGCAGCCATACCCCCCCGGGTTCGTCTTCGAACCCGCGCTCATCATCGTAACGCAAAGCCCCGCCATGTTATCCCGAAGCCCTGCACGCTCCCGAGTCGACAAAACAATCCCAGCGTCCGCAAAGCAAAGCCGCAAAGCCAGCATCATCTGCACCAGCTCACGATCCTCCACCAGGTGCCCAAAATCACCCGCCACCTCGCTCGCGGGCCGAAGCCGAGGAAACGAAAACGAAACCGCACTCCGCCAGTATCGCTTCATCAAATAAGCCGCATGTTCACCAAGCGCCAACGCCTCCACCCGCCAGTCCGCCAGGCCTAACAATACCCCAACCCCCAATCGCCGCATACCAGCCTGACCCGCACGATCATGCGCCCCCAGCCGCCACTCATAATCCCGCTTCGGCCCAGCCGGATGCACCTCCCCGTAAGTCCCCCGATTGTATGTCTCCTGGTACAGCGTAACCCCGTCAACCCCCGCCGCCGCCAATCGAGCCTAATCCTCACGCCCCATCGCCTCCACCTCGA
>JAWLHD010000411.1:0-4360 GCA_041690555.1 Anaerohalosphaeraceae bacterium | reverse complement strand
GATGGGCTCGGCGAGTCGGCACGAGCAGCTTTCACCTGCGATGAGCCAATTGGTGATTGTAGGACATGTCAAAGACGGCATCGAGATCGCCAAGGAGTTCGGGCTGCCCGCGGTGCTGCGGCAGTTCATCGAGACGCACCATGGCACGACGCTGATCGAATACTTCTATCATGAAGCTCGTAAAAAGCAAGGCGACCGGGATACACCAGTCTCGGAGATGGAGTTTCGATATCCTGGTCCCAAGCCCAGGACAAAAGAGGCGGCGATTGTAATGTTGGCCGACACCGTGGAAAGCGCGGTGCGGTCGATGACGGAACTGACGCCGACACGTATCGAAGTTATAGTACACAATATGGCGATGAAGCGTCTTCAAGACGGGCAATTCGACGAATGTGATCTTACACTTCGCGAGTTGAGCACGATCGAGGCAAGTATTTCCAAATCGCTGGCGGCACATTACCACGGGCGCGTTGCGTACCCGAAATCGCCCACGGAGCCGGTTGAAGACAACAGCAAACACGCAGTGGCCGCCGCTGGGAGAAAATAGTATGGGCGGCGGCAAAGCCAGAATACAGGTTGAGATTACGTATGCAGCCGGCGAGGCGTCGGCCGATGTTGATCGGCTTGCAGAATTGGTCGAATCGGTGTGTGCCCGTTTCGGTCTGACTTCGGCAGAGGTGAGCATCGCCATAGTTGACGATGCTGCGATCCAGAAAACAAACGAAGAGTTTTTGGGGCACGCGTTTGCGACCGACGTGATCAGCTTCGATCTTTCGGAAGAGGGAGTTGCGGCTTTTGATCTGGTGGTGAATGCCCAAGAGGCCGCAAGGCAGAGCCTTCGGAGGGGTCATTCTGTAGAGGCCGAACTGGCTCTGTACGTCGTGCACGGGCTGCTGCATCACCTGGGCTTTGACGACCAGCAGGCGGCGGACGCCGAGCGTATGCATTCAGTTGAAGATTCAATTCTGCAAGAGGCGGGATATGGCGGCGTTTACAGCCGGCCTGAGGGTGATTAGGAGGCGGTTTGACTATGTTAATGTGCGAAAGGGAAAAACGAAGTGGATGAAGTTGGATGGTCGGTCCTGGGGCTGGCGGTGCTTACGGGGGTGTCGCTGTTTTATACGCTGAATAATCTCGCACTGCGCTCGTACTCTTTTGTGAAATTGCAGGACGCGTTCAAGGCTCGCAACAGGGAAAGTTCAGCGGATCGTCTTGTGGAGAGAGAGGAGAAGCTGATACTCACTTGTTCGCTGTTTCGACTGATCGCCAATACAGGAATACTGGGGGTGCTTGCCCATTTGATGATCCTGGAGGGTCTGGGCTTCGCGTGGTTCTTCGTACTTGCAGTTCTGATTCTTGCCGTATTCAGTTTTGCGGTTCCGTATTCGTGGGCCAAGTACATGTGCGAAACGATACTGGTGCACACCTATCGGGTGCTGGGGCTGTCGGCATGGCTGGCAACGCCGGTTCTTGGGCTCATGTCGCTGCACGATAGATTGGTGCGGCGTCTGGCGGGCGTCGCGGAATCGTCTCCGGAGGAGGAGCAGGAAGAAAAGCACGAGGAGATACTCAACTTCGTTGAGCAGAGTCGGATGGAGGGGGTGGTCGATGAGGAGGAGTTGGCGATGATCGAGAACGTGTTGGAATTGAGCGATACGACAGCCGAGGAGATCATGACTCCTCGTACTGACGTTCATGCTATCGAGGTCAACACGGACCTGCCAACGGTGGTCCGGATGATTTCCGATGCGGGGCATTCGCGGATACCCGTGTACGAGGGCAACATTGACAATATCATCGGGCTGGTATACGCCAAGGACCTGCTTTCCGAAATTGGAAGGGACAAGGCCGATTTTTCGCTGCGCGACAAGATCCGCAAGGCGTATTTCGTTCCTGAAAATAAGCCGCTGCGGGTCCTTCTGCACGAGTTTCAGAACCAGAAGCTTCATATAGCAGTAGTCTTGGATGAATACGGGGGCACGGCGGGCATTGTGACGATCGAGGACATTTTGGAAGAACTGGTGGGGGAGATCGTCGACGAGTACGAAGAGATGCCGCCTGCATCCATGGTTCGGGTCGACGAAACCACTGTTGAGATCGATGCGAGGATGTATGTCGACGACCTCAACGAAGAGTTCGACGTTGAGTTGCCTGAAGACGAGGATTACGACACCGTTGGCGGATTCGTTTTTTCGCATTTGGGTTATATTCCGAAGACGGGAGAATCTTTCGAGTATCGTAACCTCAAGTTCACCGTAGTGTCGGCCGGTCCGCGGCAGGTTAAGCGGCTACGCATAGAAAAACCGTCGCCATCAGAGAAAGCAAATCAGTAGGCATGCTGACCAAAGACAAGGCCATCTGTCTGCGCACGGTTGATTACAGCGAGACATCCCAGGTGGTGACTCTGTTTTGCCGGCAATCGGGGAAAATCGGCGCCATAGCAAAGGGTTCCAAGAGGGCCAGGTCGGCATTTGAGGGGCCCTTGGAGGTCTTTTCGTACGGTGACGTGTCCTTTGCGCCGCATACGGGCGGCAAACTTGCCACGCTTACAGAATATTCGCAGCAGCCGCGGTTTCGATTGCTGCGGGCGAACCTTTATGCCCTTAACTGTGCGTTGCTGGCGGCCGAACTCATAGATGCATTCACACATGAAGCCGATGCACACCCCGGACTGTTCGATGCGATCGTGCAGTTTCTGGAGGATGTACAGGAAACGCAGGCGCGTCGCGACGCACTTGCCCTGCTCATTGTCCTGGAGCTTGCTCTTCTGCACGAGACGGGCATTATGCCCGTGCTGAGCGGCTGTGTCAATTGTCGGCGTGCATTCGGACTTGACTGGCGGCAGGTGTGTTTCAGTTCTTCGGCCAACGGGCTTCTATGTGAGAACTGCGAGCAGGCCTTTGCAGAAAAAAAGCGTCTGGCGTTCGCAGTCGCAGAGACGTTGAGCGACATCAAATCGCTGACACAGGCGCGTGAAGATGTGCTTAATGATACGGAAAAGGCGATCATTCACCATTTCCGTGAACTTATGCATCGCGAGCCAAGGATGGCCAAGCACGTGATTAGCTGAGCGGAGATTCGGAATGGTTTCGTAATCGCCGTTATTGTGCCGCTGCTTGAATATCGCGAACAGGACGAAAGCCGTAATCGCCGCTGGCATCGGGTCGATTCTTGTAGCGGTACGCGGCGCGGCAGCCGTTGGGTACTGTCAGCCAGTTGCCTCCGCGAAGAATTCGCTGCGTACCGGTTTCAGGGCCCAGCGGGTTGTGCACTGGTGATTCTGCATAGTAGTCCTGCCCATACCAATCATTGCACCATTCGTATACATTGCCTGCCATGTCGCAGAGGCCGTAGCCCTGCTCGGGATAGCTGCCGACGGGCCTCGTGCGAGGCGGGGGCATTATGCCGCCATAGTTGCACTTTGTTGGATCGATTTCGTCGGATCCCCAGGCGTACTTGTAATAGGGATCGTGATAGCCGCCCCGGGCAGCGCATTCCCATTCTGCTTCGGTCGGCAGTCGCCAGCCATAGTATTCGCAAAACGCTTTGGCGCCGAACCAAGTTACCTCCCGCACCGGGTGCTCGGCCATCTGCTGGCCGGAGTTGTTGACAACAGTGAAGATGCTGCTGTAAGAGACACTGCTGTCCGCGTCGATGCCCGCGGTTCTCAGCCACGGTTGGGCGTTTGCGGTATCGCCGGCGGCATATACAACGCCGTCGACGACCTTGATCACACGGGCGATTTTCGCGGCATTCAAGAACTGAACGTATTGGCGGTTGGTTACTTCGTATTTGCTGATTTCATAAGCTGTCAGGCTGACGACATGAACGGGTTTTTCATTGGAGCCGCCGTCGCCCGTTTCATCGCCCATGAGGAATGTTACGGCAGGTATGCGGACGAACTTGATAAGGGGTTCGGGAAAAGAGGATGCACTCATCCAGTTTTCCACAAAGATTGCGAAATCGAGCATGTCGACGAAGCCATCCCTATTCAGGTCGGCAATGTTGTACGACGCTGTGGAGGTTTGTGCAGCGGCTGCAAATAAGCAGACCATAACCAGAAGCAGTCTTCTTTTCATCTACTCTCCTTCTTTAGCCCTGCTCTTATTGTACAACTTCCTTCTCGGTTAATCAAGGCCAAAAGCCACATGGTGTGAGATTCAGCAGCTCACGATTGCGGAGGCGGTTTATCGCAGATCGGGGTCAGGAGTTTTGACTTCCCGAACCAGCGCACCGAGCGTGGAGAAAACAGTGAAGGCGAAGAGCCGCCAGGCGCCGCGTCGAAGGAGTTCGGCCGTTGTAATCAGATGGGCGAAGGAGTTGTCAAAGGCGGTTACGCCTGTGAATAGCAGTCCAACTG
>JAWLHD010000410.1:0-4364 GCA_041690555.1 Anaerohalosphaeraceae bacterium | reverse complement strand
GACGGATCGGACGTTACCACGGTGCCGTATGATCTGAATTCCATGTCTATGTCGTTTTTCTGCAGATCGAGTTTGCCCTTGCCCAGCAGCACGTTGCCGGGCCCGGAGACATAGACCTCCTGGAAGACGAGCTGGCGGCCCTGGACGAAGGCGTCGACGGCCAGGTCGCTGAACCAGTAATCGGTCGGCTGGTTGAACTGCATGGTTTCGATAACCTTGCCCAGCAGCGATCTCGGGGCAACCTTCATCCGATCCATGTTCAATCGCACTCGGCCAAGATTGGACCCGACTTTGCCGAAAGCGCCGCGCAGACCGACGCTGCCGCGGGCGTAGCCATGGCTTGCCGGGGCGAGTGCGGCGGCGGATTCGGAGGGACGCCCGGCGGCGACCATTGCTCCAACATCAACATCTTCAAACACCGCCGTTACCTCGTATCGCAGTCCGGCGGGAGTCTGGATTATCTCGGCGTCGCCGACGACTTTGCCGCCGTAGAGCGAGGCTGCGAAATCGCGAGTGGCGAAGGACTGGGCATTCGGATCGTATGCAATGTCTGCGCGAACGTTGCCGAATGTTCTGTTTTTCACGGTCATGGAGTCGGCGTGCAGGGTGGCCTGGCCCGCCAGGAACCCGGCGCCGGGCGCATAGGCCACGTCGACCTTCAACACGCCCTCCATGTTGCTGACTCGTCCGAGGTCGCCGAATGCACAGCCTTTGAGAATCGCCTCGCCCTTTACATCGACGCGCGCCTGCCCATCCTGCTTGAAGAAACGTGCGTCGCCGACGTGGAAGTCCAGCTCCCCCGCCGGTGCAATCGCCGCGTAGGCCTTTGCCGCCTCCAGTGGGAGCATCTCATGGAGAGCGGCGTCGAGCCTGATGCCCGGCAGGCGAAAGTCCTTGAGCCGCAGCTCCTTGGGGGTGATATCAATTCTTCCGATGACGTTCTCGACGGCGTAGGGCAGCTCGACAGGGCGAAAGCTGTTGCCCAGGCACTCTACGGCAATATGGAACGGCGCGCAATCGGCCGCAGGTGCGTTGACGTTGAGCGTTGCAGCCAGGTTCACGGGTCCGGCGGGACGCAACCGAGCCGCCGTCTCGGTCAACTCTTGCGGCAGGCCGCACATCCATTCTTCGTTCAGCTCCAGCTCATGGGCCCGAACATCGAGGCAGTAGCCCGGTTCAGCAAAGCGGTCGCTGACGGGCCATATCTCGCCGCTGACCTCCAGGCGACCGTTACCGTGCCGAGCCGTCATCTGCTTGATCACGATCTTGTCCGCGGTAAGCTGTGCATCAAGGTCCACGCCGACAAGCGGCAGCGGGAACTCGCGATAAACCAGGGACGCATCGCGAATCTGCACCTGGGCGATATACTCTACCGGCCGCCGCCCGACTTCATTCGGAAAGACCCTGATGATCGCGTCGGTTACGGCATCGACGTCGAAATGCTCATAGAAGCGCCGCTGCCGTTCGGGCAGGGCGGCTTGCAGCGCCGCGTCGATAGGGATGTTTCTGGCGTCGATGATCATGTGGAAGCGGGGCTGATCCGACTCTATGGCCTCCACGTGTCCGTTCATGCGAATGACGCGGCTGTCGCCGTCGTACCGGCTGACCACGTCTTTGAAGGCGATGTTGTCCTCGGTAATCTCTACGGTGCCGGTCAGGTTCTGCATCGGGTAAGGAAAATGCTCGTATACTGCCGCGGCACCGTCGAGGCGGATGACAAGCAGCCCGGTCATATCCTGGCCGTGCTCGCGTCCCCACGTGTAGTTGATGCGTGCCGGGCCGGCGGGCGAGAACGTTTGCCAGAGAGCCTGTTGCTGCTCGGTTAGCGCGGCGCGCAGGTCTTCGTCGAAGACCATGTTGTCGCTTGACAAAGTAACGCCGTATGACCACTCGTCGCCGACCTTAACGGCCTGGCCGTCGATGACCCAGTCGACGCCTTCGTGCCGGCAGCGGAGGTTATCGAAGACGATGTCCATCGCCTCGGTCTCGGCGGGCAGTCGCAGCGTTCCCATCATGTGGTCCAGGGTGTATGGAAACTTGACGTAGCAGATTGAAATATCGTGGCAGTGTATCAGGCCGGACCAGGCATCAGAGGACCATTGGCTGATTGTGCCGCTTGTGCTGACGTCCAGGCCGCCGCGACCGGTGGGCTGGTAGGTCTCAAGAAACTCGCGCAGGCCCGCGCCGACCAGCCTCAGGGCCTCGTCGCCGTAGACCACCGCGTTGGCGGCGGATCTGGGCGACAGAAGCCAGTCGTCCATTTCGATTTGGACCGTGTATTTGCCCTCCCCTCGCCAGTCGCGAACCGCACCTTCGATGCGCCCGCGGCTTCGCGGGGGTGTGCGCCACTCGAACTTGTCGAGAAAGACGTCTGCGTCGTTGTAAGACATCTCCAGCGCCAGGTCCTCCATGCGCCATGAATTATCCAGAACCGGCGAATCGCCCATGATGATGCGGCCTTCGCTGAGCCGTATTCGCCGCCGCGTGCTCTGCCACGTGCCCCGCAGATAACTGCCGCCGAACGCGAGGCTCTCGTTGGCGACGAAATAGAAACCGTAATCGCCCTTTTTGCCGGGCGCCGGGGCGATTCTTCCGTCCAGACCAACTATCGCATGGGTCCTGCTGTCGCCGGCGCCGATGCTGGATACTCTCAGGACGCATTGTTCGAAGGCGATTATGGGCAGGTCGGCCATGCCGTCGCCGACGGCGCCGCCGAGTGCGCCCAGATTAATTGTGCGCTGGTCGATGTCGTATTGGGCGTTGATGTGCACGCCCATGAGCGTTACGCGTTTGAAGCGCGGACGAAAGCGGACCAGCGACCAGAGCGACACGCGCCCGTGTACTTCTCGTGCGGTTATCATGCGGCGGTCGTAAACGGATCCTTGGCCGGCTTCGATGACGACGTCGCGACAGGTGATGTGTCGTCCGCCCCTGAAGCTCACCGAACCCATTGCGACCCGGTCGCCGCACAACTGCCGCAACTGCCGCAGGGCGGCGGGTCGAACAAACCACCTGCCGATCTGCATGTAGAGAACCACGCAAACCAGCGCAGCGACGCCGACCCACACGGCGCGGTGTGCAAATACGGCTCGAACCCGAAAGAGTCGCCTGATTAATCCGGCCCCCTGTGTCATACCCCATTATCCAACTTCTGCATCCCTGACTTCGGACACACAACACCGCCCGGCGGATCGATCACACATCCGCGGACATTCTTCACATTATCTGCGATCGGTCACCCGCAGGCTCTACCTGATCGCCTTGTCGGCTATATCGCGCCGGCAGTAGGCGCCCTCGAAGGATATTGCGTCGACGGCCTGATAGGCGCGCGTTTTGGCGGCGGCAATCGTCTCGCCCAGCGCCGCTACGCCGAGCACTCGGCCGCCGGCGGTTACTATGTCGTCGCCCTGCTTTGCCGTTCCGGCGTGAAAGACCATTACGTCCTTCATTGCGGCGGCGGCGTCCAGACCAGTGATCACCTGGCCTTTCTTGTAGCTGCCGGGGTAGCCGCCGGCGCTCATCACGACGCAGACCGCCGGGCGCTCGTCCCAGGCGAGTGTCGCTTTGTCCAACGTGCCGTTGCAGACGGCGAGCATGACCTCCAGCAGGTCGCTCTTGAGGCGCATGAGGATCGGCTGGGTCTCGGGGTCTCCAAAGCGGACGTTGAATTCGAGGACGCGCGGGCCTCCCTGCGTGATCATGACTCCCGCGTAGAGCACTCCCCGATATGGCGTGCCGTTGCGGTTCATGCCGTCTACCGTTGGGACGAGGACCTCGCGAACGATCTGGTCCATGAGCTTGTCGGTTACTACCGGGGCGGGGCTGTAGGCGCCCATGCCGCCGGTGTTCGGGCCGGTGTCGCCTTCTCCTATGGGCTTGTGGTCCTGCGAAGATTCCATTACGTAGATGTTTCGCCCGTCGACGAAGGCAAGTATTGAGGCTTCCTGGCCTAACAGCTTGTCCTCGACGACGATCACACTGCCGGCGTCGCCGAAGATGCGGTCGACCATGATCTGCTCGGCGGCGAGTATACCGTCGGACGGGTCGTCGCATACGTAGACGCCCTTGCCCTTTGCCAGGCCGGCGGCCTTGACGACCACCGGTTCGTCGCGGCTGGCGATGTATGCCTTGGCGTCGGGGAAGCTGTCAAACGTGCGGCTCTCGGCGGTTGGGATGGAGTTGGAGCGCATGATCTGCTTGGCGAAGGCCTTGTCGGCTTCCAGCCGGGCCGCGCCGGCTGACGGTCCGAAGGCCTTTATCCCCGCTGCCTCGAAGGCGTCGACGGCGCCGGCGGCCAACGGGTCCTCAGGGCCGATAACCGCAAGGCCTATGTAGTTCGATCTGGCGAAGCTGACAAGGGCGGG
>JAWLHD010000409.1:0-4369 GCA_041690555.1 Anaerohalosphaeraceae bacterium | reverse complement strand
GTGACAGGCGCCTCCCACAACGGCTTCAGCAATTACTTCGGCCGCTATTCCCCAGATGGTCGCTGGATAGTGTTCTGTCGCGCGGCCAGCTTCATGCTTTTGCAGCCGGACAGCGAGCTGTACATCATCCCCGCCGAAGGCGGCCAGGCCAGACGCATGGACTGCAACCTTGACTTGATGAACTCATGGCACAGTTGGTCGCCCAACAGCCGCTGGCTGGTGTTCAGCTCCAAGGCAAACAGCCTTTACACGCAGCTTTTTCTTACGCACATCGACGCCGACGGCAACAGCTCCGTACCCGTTCTGCTGTCGCATTTCACCGGTCCCGCCCGGGCAGCCAACATCCCCGAGTTTGTGGACCTGCCGGTCACGGCAATACGGACGATTACCGAGCGATTCATCAACGACATCTCGCACCGACGAGCCGGCGACGAATTCATTAAGGCCGGCGATTACGTCCGCGCCGAGCGCGAGTATCGCAAGGCCGTGGGTATCAACCCCGACAATTCCGAAGCGCTCAACAAGCTGGCGTTCCTGCTGTTTCGCTACAAGGGTGAGCTGGATGAGGCGGTCCTGCGCCTGTCGCGGGCGGTCGAACTGAGCCCCGCATACGCCGATGCACACTACAATCTCGGAACGGCGTATGCGCACATGGGTCGGCTGTCTGATGCCGCTGACCACCTCGCCCAGGCGCTGAGGCTTGAACCGTCCAATGCAGACGCGGCGTACAATCTTGGCGTCGTAATGAACCGCCATGGACGGCGCGACGAGGCGATCACCCACCTGGTCGTCGCGTTGAAACTCAACCCAAACGGCGTGCAGGCGCACACCACGCTGGGCAAGCTGCTTTTCGAAAATGGCGATACGGTCCGGGCGATGGAGCATTTCCGCGAGGCGATTCGCATCGATCCAAAGTTCGCCGAGGCGCACGGCAACATTGGCGCGCTGCTGCTGGCCGAGGGAAAGCCCGCCGACGCACTTTCGCACCTGGAGCGGGCGGCGATGCTGGACCCCAGAAGCAGCAACGCTGCGTGCAAGCTGGGCATTGCGCTGAACCGGCTCGGACGGCCTGCCGACGCCGAGCAGCAACTGCGAAAGGCCGTCGCGCTCGACAAGGACAATGCAACCGCCCATTATCAGCTTGCAATGACGCTGCTGGATATGGGTCGAACGCACGAGATTATATCACACCTCTCCGAAACGATTCGCCTGGAGCCCGACCACGCAGCGGCGCATTACAACATGGGAGTGGCTCTGGCGCTGCGCGGACAGAAGCAGAAGGCCGGCGAACACCTGCTCATCGCCGCAAGGCACGACCGGCAGATGATAGTCAGACTTGCGAGTCTCGGCGGCAGCTATGCGCAGGCCGGGCACATGACCCACGCCGCCGATATTCTGCAGCATGCCCGCGAAATCGCAAACACGCTGGGCGATGCCGATCAGGTTCAGCAATGCGACGCGGTACTCCAGCGGCTGTCGAGAGGACGATGAGCGAACCGGCCCGCCCGTCAGCCCCAAACAAACTTACATAATCGCTTGCGGCCCTTGCCGTCGGCGTCCGCGGCCGCTATCATAGCGGCATGAAGTCCTTTCAGTCTGAAATCCGGTTTAGTCTCCCATGGCGCGATTACCAGGCCAAGGTGCTCGACGAACTGCAAAAGCATCTCGACGACGACCATCTCCACGTGGTCGCAGCCCCCGGCTCGGGCAAGACCGTGCTCGGCCTGGAGGTGGTACGCCGCCTCGACCGCCCCGCCTTGGTCTTTGCCCCGAGCATCGCCATCCGCGACCAGTGGCTGGACCGTTTCGCCGCGCTGTTCTGTCCCCCCGGCAGCGATCCTTCGCAATGGACCTCACGCGACCTCCGCAAGCCGGGGATGCTGACCGTATCCACATACCAGGGCCTCCACAGCGCATACTCAGGCGAGGACGAAGACTGGACCGAAGAAGATCAGGAAGAAGAAGACGCGGCGCCTGTCGAGACCCGCCGCACGGCACCGTCTTCGCGAAAACAGATCCTCGCCGCAATTCGACGCGCCGGCGTCTCCACGCTCGTCGTAGACGAAGCTCACCACCTGCGAAGCGAATGGTGGAAGTGCCTCATCGATCTCAAGAAACATCTCGACGGCTGCATTGTGGTCGCGCTCACCGCCACGCCGCCGCTGGACGTAACCCCGCTGGAATGGCAGCGTTATACGGACCTCTGTGGAGCGGTCGACGCCGAGATCAGTGTGCCCGAACTCGTCGGCCGCGACAATCTCTGCCCGCATCAGGACTACGTGTACATCTCCACGCCGCTGCCTGAAGAAAAGGCGCGACTCGCCGAGTTCCGCCGCGAAGTCACCGCCGTACTCAAGAAGCTCCATGCCGAGCCGCGGTTCACAAATCTTCTCCAGAGCCATCCCTGCGTGGACAGCCCCGACGAACACGTCGAGCAGATCCTCGCCGAATCGGCGTTCTTCTCTTCGATTGCCGTCTACCTTCATCATATCACCGGACGAACCCCGCGCCGCCTCGTGCGAATCATAGGCGGACACCGCCGGCTGCCCAGGCTCAATCTCGAATGGATGGAGATACTGCTCACCGGCTGCCTGTACGCCAGTCGAAAGACTTTCCAGGACGACGACGCATTCTTCGCCGAACTCGCCGGCGACCTCAAGCGCATCGGCGCGATCGAACGCCGACAGGTTCTCCTGCGAAGCACCCCCGCGGTGGATCGCCTGCTGGTGTCGAGCCTGTCGAAGCTCCGCAGCATCGCCGAAATCGTCCGAATCGAAAACACCGCCCTTGCCGACAACCTGCGGATGGTCATCCTTACCGACTTCATCCGCCGCGCGGACCTGCCCCGCAACTGCGACGACCTCAAGCCGCTGGCGCGCATCGGCGTCGTGCCCATCTTCGAGACATTGCGGCGCGACCTGCCCGAAGGCGTCAAGCTCGGCATTCTCAGCGGTTCAATCGTGGTCATACCGCGCCAGGCCGCGCAGCTCATGCAGGATATCGCCGCCGGCATGAACATCGACGTCCGCAACTTGCGCTGCATGCGAATGCCGCACGACAGCACGTATTGCACCGTTGAAGCCTTCGGCCCCGACCGCCAGCAGATCGTCCGCCTCATCACCCGCCTCTTCAACGCCGGCGGCGTCACCGTGCTGGTCGGCACCAAGTCGCTGCTTGGCGAAGGCTGGGATGCGCCGTCTATCAACGCACTCATCCTGGCCAGCTTCGTCGGCTCCTACATGCTCTCGAACCAGATGCGAGGTCGAGCCATACGAACGCAGCACGACAAGCCGGACAAAACAGCCAACATATGGCACCTCGTCTGCACCGAGACGAACCATGTCGAACCCGGCGAAGACCTCCTCATGCTCACGCGGCGGTTCAAGTCCTTTCTCGGCGTTTCCTTCAACGAGCCCGTCATCGAGAATGGAATCGATCGCCTCGGCATCGGCGCCCCGCCGTTCACCGGCGAACGCATCGAAGAGCTTACCGCCCGAATGATCGGCCACGCACTCGATCGCGACGACCTCCGCAACCGCTGGAAAACAGCGCTGGCCGGAGGCGAAACAATGGCCGTCGTCGAAGAGGTCGCTGCCGCCCCCGAAGCCCTGCCGCGACGCCTGATCTTCTATGACGCCGTCGCCGCGCTCCTGTGGCAGGCCCTGATGTGGGGCCAGTTCGCCTTCTTCCAGGTGCTCCAATCCCTCCAGATTGCACAGGACACCGGCGCCCGAATAATGCTGCTCGTCGTTGCGGCGGCGTGCATTGCAGGCGCGCTGGCGGCGCTGCCCGCTTCGCTGCGAGCCCTCTGGCTGTTCCTGCGGCACGGTACTCTGCGCGCCGGCATGAAGCAGGTTGCCAAAGCCGTTCTGCGAGCCTGCGTCGACGCCGACGTCATAACGACGCCTCCGCATAAAATGGGCATCCGCACAGCCAGGCTCCCGTACGGAGGCGTCGCATGTTCGCTCGCCGGCGCGACCATGCACGAAAAATCAGTCTTCCTCGAAGCCATGCAGGAACTGCTTGGCCCCATCGAAAACCCCCGCTACCTGCTCATCCGCAAATCCCCGCTTGGCAGGCTGATGCGAAAGGACTACCACGCCGTCCCCGCTGTCCTCGGTCGAAAGCGAGAATCCGCCGAAGACTTTTTGGCCATGTGGCGCAAATACGTAGGCGGCGCCGAGCTTGTCTACACGCGAACACCCGAAGGCCGGCAAGTACTCCTCAAGGCCCGCGCCGCCGCCTTGTCCTCCGCTGTCGACCGAACCTCCACCCGGCTCAAGTCCTGGAAGTAAATATACCCCATCCTTTTAGCTGCATCAGCGATCGCAGTTTGACGCACCGGCGCCGACTCGCTATACTGACGGTG
>JAWLHD010000408.1:0-4374 GCA_041690555.1 Anaerohalosphaeraceae bacterium | reverse complement strand
GTTGAGGCGGAGTTGGTCGACCAGGGCAGGGGGCTGGTTTTTTTGCAGGACGGCGGACCAGTCGATCTGTGAGGCGATTTGTCGCCAGTAGGTGAGGTTCAGAAGGCCGGTGGCGTCGCGGGCGGTGACATGGGCTTTGGCGCTTGACCAGGGGTAGTCGCAAGCGTGGCGGACGATTCCGGCGCGGAGAGGATTCTGTTCTATGTAACGCATGGCTTGCCAGAAGTGCTGGCGGCCGAGGGGGCAGGAGTAGAAGCGATTCTGCCAGAGGTGGCCGGTGCGGGCGTGGAGGCGGTTGATGTATTGCGTGTAGTGGAAGTGTGTGCGGCCGAGGGCTTTGGATAGAGCGTCATCGGTTGACGGGCGGGCGATGAGGTGGATGTGGTTGGGCATGAGGCACCAGCCGAGGATCTCGAGGCCGCAGTCGTCGCAGTGGTGCTTGAGGAGGGACAGGTATGTGCGGCGGTCGTCGTCGACGAAGAAGACGTCCTGGCGGTTGTTGCCACGCTGGGTGACGTGGTAGGGGATGTTGGCGATTGAGATGCGTGCTCTTCTGGGCATAATGGCGGGAGAGTACCCGTTGCGAGCATCGTCGTCAACTGAAAACCGGTGGCTGTCCCTATTTTTCTTTTTTTGCCGTGGCGGGGCGGAAAACCGGTGGCTGTCCCTATTTTAGATAGGGAGCGGGGCGCAGAGAGACAGTGCTAGTCCGCGGTCATGGCGGGTGAAATAGGGTGGCTGTCCCTAGTTTTTTTTCTTTCGTTGGGTTTAGGCCGGCATGAATTGTCGGAGGTAGCGGGCGCTTTGGCGGAGGGCTTCCTTTCTGAGGGCGAGGGAGCCTTCGTAGGCCCGGTCTTCGACTTCGATGCAGACGGGTCCGCTGTAGCCGCAGTCAGAGAGAGTTGAGATGAATTTCGACCAGTCGACGTCTCCGAGGCCGGGGAGTTTTGGGGTGTGGTATTTGAGCGGCGTTGCGAGTGTGCCGACTTCATCGAGGTTATGGCGGTCGATGCGGGCGTCTTTGGCGTGGGCGTGGATGATGCGGTCGGCGAAGTTCCGCACGGCCTTTTCGCAGTCGATGTGCTGCCAGACAAGGTGGGAGGGGTCGAAGTTTAGGCCGAAGTTCTTGTTAGGGATGTCCTGGAACATGCGGCGCCAGATTGCGGGGCTGGAGGCGAGGTTCTTGCCGCCGGGGTATTCGTCGTTGGTGAAGAACATGGGGCAGTTTTCGATGCCGATGGAGACGCCGTTGTCCTCGGCGAATTTGATGAGGGGGGTCCATGTCTTAAGGAAGCGTGGCCAGTTGTCTTCGACGGATTTGGTCCAGTCGCGTCCGATGAAGGTTGTTGCGCGGTTGACACCCAACATGCTGGAGGCCTTGATGACTTTCTTGAGGTGCTGGACGGCGGTTTTGGCTTCGTCGGCATCTGGCGAGAGGGGGTTGGGATAGTAGCCGAGGCTGCTGATCTCGACGCCTGCGGATGCGAGGAGGTCGTTGATTCTGGCGACGTCAGACTTTTTCAAGTTGGTTACATCGACATGTGTGACGCCGGCGTAACGTCGTGTGGCCTTTCCGACGGGCCAGCAGCAGGCTTCGATACATTTGAATCCTTCGTCTGAGGCAAAGCTGACGACTTCTTCGAGGGACAGGTCCGGGAGGATGGCGGTTACGAATCCGAGTTTCATCTGACTTTTCCTTTCAATTCGATCCATTTTTGTTGTCGATGGCTGTCGAGGATGGCCTGGCAGAGGACGATTTCGCGGTGGCCGTCGGCGAAGGTTGGGAACGTGGGGGCGGCGGTCATGTCGCCGGCGGCGATGTAATCGTAGAAGGCGCGGAAGCACTGCTTGAAGGTGTCGGGGAAACCTTCGTTGTGTCCGCCGGGGTAGTTGGCGTGTTTGGCGGCGGCGGGGCTGAGCAGGGCGGGGTCGCGGATGAGGAGTTCATTGGGCTTGTTGCGGCGGCCGATCCAGAGTTCGTTGGGCTGTTCGCTGGACCATGCGAGTGCGGCATTTGCGCCGGCGATTTCGAAACGGAGGCAATTCTTTCGGCCGGCGGTGACCTGGGAGACCCAGAGGCAGCCGCGGGCGCCGCCTTCGAAGCGGATCATGACGCAGCCGGAGTCTTCTGTGGTTATGTTTACGGGTTCGGTGGCGACTTTGGGGGCTTCTTCCTTGCCTTTGAAGGTTTGGACTTCGCCTTTGGGGCGATGCCTGATCGGGTGGACGGTCTTGAGGTCGGCGCAGACGGCCTGGATTTCGAGTCCGGTGATATGCCGGATAAGGTCGAGCCAGTGCGTTCCGATGTCGGCGATGGCGCGGAGGTCACCGCCTTCCTGGGCGAGGACGCGCCAGTTGTAGTCGGTTGGGTAGAGCAGCCAGTCCTGGACGTAGCTTCCGGAGACGGTGAAGACCTCGTCGAGGTCGCCTTGTCGGATTCGCTGGGCGGCTTCGAGGCAGAGAGGATAGTAGCGGATGTTATAGTTGACGGCGGCGGCCAGGCGGGACTGTTCGGCGAGTTGGACGAGCTCGGCGGATTCGGCGGAATTCATGGCGAGGGGTTTTTCGCAGATGACGTGCTTGCCGGCTGCGAGAGCTGCTTTGGCCATTTCGAAGTGGAGCCGGTTGGGCGTGGCGATGTGGACGGCGGAGACGGAAGGGTCGGTAAGGATTTGTTGGAGGCTTGTGTATGCGCGGGGGAGCTTGAGTGCGGTTGCGGCGGATGTGGATTCTGCCTCGGTGGCTCCGAGGATGCCGGCAACGGGTATGTTTGCCCGGCGCAGGCCTTCGACGTGCACTGGGCCGATGAAGCCGGCGCCGACGACTGCTGCTGAGATGTTCGTCATCTTTCGGTCTCCATTTCCATGATAGATGCAGATTATTGACGGTGAGGGGGCTTTTGTAAACGGTTTTTTCCGCTATTTCGGCCATGGGATTTGAGAGTGCCGGGAGATTTTTTGGTGTTGACAATCGCCGCCGCGGGGATATAGTTGTTGCGGTTGCGGCAAAGTTTTTACGGGGGTCTTGCCGATATTTATGATACAGCCCTGTGGGGGGCGGATTCAGAAAGGATTCGACTTGGGCATCTATGCGCGGTTCAAACAACGACTGGACGACATTTTGTTTCTGCGTGCCAATTCAGAGCCGGTTGACATCGGCATTTTGAACAAGATCAGGATGTGGTCTCGGGGGTTCGTGAGCGAGGCTTACCTTCTTCATTCGTTCGGGGAGAATGATCCGGGTGATTACGTGAGCGATCTTGTGCGTCTGAAGAAGGCTTGTCGGATCAACGGGTACTTTTCGATCGTGCTGATGGACAAGCTTTATCTGGCAAAGATGCTGAGCGATTACAGTGAGCACCTGCCGGAGATTTACGGGGTTATTCGGGGGGGTCGCTGGCATCGGCTCGGCCGGGACGGGGATGAGCGGATTGAGGCGTTGGCGGAATTTTGCATGGCCAAAGGGGCTGCGGCGATCAAGCCGATAGTGGGCATGCGAGGTCAAGGTGTTCGGATTGTTCGGAGGGAGCGGGACAGGCTTATAGTGAATCGCGAGGTGCTGTGCCGGGCAGAATTCGTGTCATGCGTTTCGGGTCTGGACGGTTATCTGGCGACGGAGTTCGTGGAGCAGCATCCCTACGCGGCGAGCATATACACACATGCGACGAACACGGTTCGGATACTGACTCTGTGGGACGACGAGGCGGAGGGTCCTTTTGTGGCGGCGGCGGTTCATCGATTCGGGACGTTTCGATCAGCGCCCATAGACAACTGGACTGCGGGCGGTCTGAGCGCGATGGTGGACGTGGATACGGGGCGGATTGGCAAGGCGGTGAGTTATCCGGCGGCGGGATACACGCAGACGTTCAAGAAGCACCCCGAGACGGACGGGCAGATCGAAGGGGCATGCGTCGCGCGGTGGGATGAGGTAAAGGATCGGGTGCTGACGATGGCGCGTGGTCTTGCGTTCGTTCCTTACATCGGGTGGGACATCGTTGTTACCGCGGACGGTTTTAAGGTAATCGAGGGGAACAACTGTCCGGGGATCAATCTGATACAGGTTCATTTTCCACTTTTGAAGGATGCACGGATCAGGCGTTTTTACGAGAGGCGGCTGGCGATGCTGAACGGAAATGGTGCGTTGAAACGGAATTACAAACTGCCGATACGGATATGATCAGCGGTCAGAAAGGGGGGCGCTATGCGCAAGACACTGAGGCAGATGGGGATGCTGGTGGAGACGGCTCGTTATTGTTCGAAGGTGAAACGCACCGATGGTGGTCGGGGATACATCGGATTTCGCAGGGCGGTTCAGATGTGCCGGGAGCGGCGGTTCGATCCGTCGGAGGCTTATTACCTTGGTCTTTTTGACGGC
>JAWLHD010000407.1:0-4375 GCA_041690555.1 Anaerohalosphaeraceae bacterium | reverse complement strand
CGTGGGGTTCCCAACACGCGAATAAATATAACCCGGCGACTTGCCCGCAAACACGTCCGCCAATCCCTGCGCAGTCGCACACGCATAAGCAGTCGTCTGGTAAATCGGCGCCGCCGTCGAACCCAGCGCCTCAGCCCGCTCGAACGCACCATGTATCGCCCGTGTCTGTCCCTTCATGACCGCCGCCTTCCTACAGGTAATACTCCACAAGATACTTCTGCTGCACCAACAGATCCTTGATCGCCTTGATTGCCACCGCATGGTCCCGCGCGTCGTCCACCTGCAAATCCACCCGCGCATGCGTAAACCGGTTCGGCCCCACGTTTATCACCCGGCAGTCGTTCGGCCGGTTCAGCGTGTCGATCATCTCAAGCTCATAGTCATCCAGATCGCTGATCGTCGTAATCAAAATCAGCCCCGCATCCGTAAACAAATGCGACATCTCCCCCAACCGCCGCAGATACTCGTCCCGCTCGCCCCCCTCGTCAATATTCGCGTCCACGCCTAAGCGGCTGTTCACCAGCCCTAAGTAATAAACGCTCCGCCCGCTGCCAAACAAATCCTCCTCCAATGCCTTCGCTAACCGCTGCTTGCCCATCCCCGCCGGCCCGCAGATCAGCACCAGCGTCGACCGCTGCTTGTAGCGATCCGCCCGCATCGACGGCGTGATCGTGCTCCGTTCCCAGTTCTGCTCCCGCCTCCGCACCCGCTCTATCGTCCGGTTCGTCTTCGCTCGCATATTCGCCAGCACCACACCCCCGCCGGCAATCTCATAATTATCGATAATCACGAACCGACCCGTTGCCGCAACGTCCTGCGTCAGATCGAACGCCATCGGCTTAAGCGTCTCCAGCACGCACTCCGCCACGTCATGCCGGTCGATCTGCTGCTTGCTCGCGTCCGTCGTCAGGTCCGACGCGTCCAGCACCGTAACCACCTCCCGCAGCCACGCCGGCATCCGAGCCGCACCCAACTTGATCTTGTACCGCTTGCCCCTGATCATCGGCTGCCGACCCATCCAGAAAATATTCACCTTCAGGTGCGTCCCCACCAGCGCCGCCGGCTCATCCGCCCTGCACATCAGTTCCCCCGGCCGAATATACACCTGCTCCTCCAAAGTAAATCCCGTCGACTCACCCGCCTCCGCACGACTCCGCGCCGGCTCATTAAACCCCTCTATCCCCGCAATCCGCGACCGCTTGCCCGACGGCAGAAACAACACCTCGTCCCCCACCGATACCGTCCCTGTCTCGATCCGACCCGCAATGATCCGCCGGTCGTCCCCAGCCTCCGTAAACTTGTATATATCCTGCAACGGAAACCGAAGCGGCTTGTCCGTCCGCGACGGCTCCTTCACGAATCCGTCAACCACCTCCAGCACCGACGCACCCTCGAACCAACCCATCGCCGCCGACCGCTCGCATATATTCTCACCCTCGCGCGCACTGATCGGAACCACCGCCGCCGGCACTATCCCCACCCGCGACAAAAACTCGCAATACTCCGCGCGGATCGACTCGAAAACTTCCCGCGAGTAATTCACAAGGTCCATCTTGTTCACGCAAACCGCTGCCTGCCGAATCCCCAACATGCTCAGCAGATACCCGTGCCGACGCGAATTCTCCCGAACGCCCTCCTTCGCGTCGATCACAAGCAGCGCCGCCTCCGCGCGTGCCGCACCCGATATCATGTTCTTCAAAAACTCGATATGCCCCGGCGCATCGATTATGATATACTCCCGCTTCCCCGACCGAAAAAAGCACCGCGCCGAATCGATCGTAATACCCTGAGCCTGCTCGTCCTTCAAGGCATCCAGCAAAAACGCATACTCGAACGGCCGAGCGTTATACGCGCAATTCGCGCGAACCGCCTCTAACTTCCCCTCCGGCAGACAACCCGTATCAGCAAGCAGACGCCCGATCACCGTGCTCTTGCCGTGATCAACGTGACCGATGACAACGATGTTCATCTGCTCCATCGCCGCCCGAACCTCACAATCCTGTCGCAATTCACTGCCCATACCAGTCAGCCGCCCTCATACAACACGTTACATGTACCCTTCGCGACGAAGCGTCTCCAGTCCGCTGCCGTCTTCCTTGTCCTGCTCGCGCCCCGACCGCTCCGCGATATTCGCAAACCGTCCGCTGCGAAGCTCCTCGATAATCTCACCCACGTCCTTGGCCGTCGACTCCACCGGCGACGTGCAAGGATAACACCCTAAGGATCGATACCGCCTCCCCTCCCCTCGGTCGAAGTAAAGATCGATAATCGGTATCCCCTCCCGCTCGATGTACTCCCAGATGTTCAGCTCCGTCCAGTCCAGAAGTGGATGAATCCGAACGTGCGTCCCCGGAGCAAAATCCGTCTTGAACTGGTTCCAGAGCTCCGGCGGCTGATCCCCAACGTCCCAGTCGCTGTGCTCGTCACGAGGAGAAAAGTACCGCTCCTTGCTCCGCGAACCCTCCTCGTCCGCGCGAGCCCCAACGATCACACCCGTAAAAGGCCCCCCGCCCTCCTGACGAACGTACTCACCCGTCCCATGATCCAGCACCCAACGCGGCCACTCCCCGCTGAGAGTATGCTTCAATGCCTCGCTCTTCAGACTCGCGCAGCACTCCAAACGCGTCGCACGACCCTCCGGAAAAGTCTCCCCCGCCGCAAGCGCACGCTCGTTCCTGCCAACGATCATGTTAAGCCGCCACTGACGTGCAAAACGGTCCCGGTACTCGATCATCTCCGGCACCTTGTAGCTCGTGTCGATATGCATCAAAGGAAACGGAACGTGCCCGAAAAACGCCTTCCGCGCCAGCCACAAAAGAACCGTGCTGTCCTTGCCTATCGACCACAGCATCACCAGGTTCTTGAAGCTGCGGTACGCCTCACGCAATATGAATATGCTCTGTGATTCGATCGTCGCAAGCTGATCCATCACTCGCCGCCTCCCTTCTCGCCCGCCGCGCGCCGGTGCAGACCGCATTCCTTGTGCTCAGGCGCCTCCCACCACCATCGACCCGCGCGTATATCCTCGCCGTCCTTAACCGCCCGCGTGCACGGCTCGCACCCGATGCTCGGATAACCCGCGTCATGCAGCTTGTTGTACGGAACCTTGTGCCGACGTATGTACTCCCACACCGCCTCCGTCGTCCAGTCCGCAAGAGGGCATATCTTCACCAGCCCGAACGTCTCGTCCCAATCCAACCGCTTGAGCCCCCCCCGAGTCGGCGACTGCTCCGACCGCAGCCCGCAAACCCACGCCTCCAGACCCGCCAAACGACGCCGCAAAGGCTCGATCTTCCGAACACGGCAGCACAGCCGCCGATTCTCGATACTCTCGTAAAAAAGGTTGCACCCGTACTCACGCACCATCCCCTCGACCTGATCACGATCCGGAAACAGCGCCGCAATCCGAACCCCGTACAGATTCCGTGTCCGCTCCATCACCTCGTATGTCTCCTCCGGCAGCCGACCCGTGTCCAAAGTGAAAACCCCCATCCGGGGCGACAGCCGGCATACCATATCCGTCAAGACCTGGTCCTCCGCCCCGAAGCTCGTCGCAAGCGACATCCGCCCGTCAAAAACCCGCAGCGCATACGCCAACAGTTCCTCCACAGAATAATCCCGCGTCTCAGCCTGCATCTCTTCAATCTGCTTCATATTCATATTTCCTCCCGCTTCATCCTGCCCGCGTCAAATCTGATAATCAGGCGGATGTCTCCGCCCGAACTTGATCATGCTCCAAAGCCGTTCGTGCCCATAAAAAACCGCCAACTTGATTACCGGCTCCGCGAGGCCTATCTGCACGGCCAATTCCAGCTTCCGCGTCACAATCAGCGCCAAGAAAAACGTCACAACAGTGCCCGTGATTCGATAGCTGACCGCTTTGGCAATGCTCCGCAAATGAGACTCCACGTCCAGCCGTCCCTTAAAAGAAGTATTCCTATTATTTTACAAGGATTTCAAGCCAAAAAAAACACCCTGGCCCGCTATATCACATAATTAAGCGCCGCCTGACGCTCTTTCTGCCGCGCCGACTCCACCAGATCCGCAAAAGTCCGCCCGTCGCAAACCTCTCGAATAGCCTCATCGATATCCCTCCACAGGTCCTCGAACGCCTCATCGCCCGCCACACCGCCGCCGTTGCCTCGCCTCTCCTCACCCGCCACCGCGATAGGCCCCTGCGCCGAACGAATCACCTCCCCCACGGTAATCTCCCCCGTCGGCCGAGCCAGCAGGTAACCCCCCTCGCTGCCCCTCCGCGACTCCAGCAGACCCGAATGACGAAGCTCATTCAGAATAACCTCCAGAAATCGAGCCGATATACCCTGAGCCCTGCCTATATCCTGAATCTTCGCCGGACCGCCCTCCTGACGACGCG
>JAWLHD010000406.1:0-4405 GCA_041690555.1 Anaerohalosphaeraceae bacterium | reverse complement strand
TGGCGGTTGCCCTGACGGCGGGCAGTGTTTGTGCGCTTGAGCCGGGATTTGTGCAGGGCGACGTGGTGAGCTATTCCTATGTGCCCAACCGTTACTGGTCGCCCGACGAGGCGATCGGCATCCTGCCGTACCTTTGCGAGTATGAATTGATGGCCTGGGACGGCCGCCGACCGCTTGAGGCGCTGCACGATGAAAATGTGCGCCGCATCGATCTGGCGGCGCAATGGTCCACCGCCATCATGTTCTACGCCCGCCGCGCCGATTTTCGCGACGAGCTCATCCGGCTCATGCTGCGGGCGTATCGCTACCGGCAGTTGTTCATCATTCGCGACTACTGGCAGCCCGGCGACGCCAGGGAGCCCTTTGCCAACATGGTCGACCTTTTGGAGACCCTGTGGCGGGCGCGCGACGAAGTGCTCGTCAGTCCCGAAGGCGACAAGGCTACGGGGCGGCAGTTGATCAACAACATTCTCATGGTCAAGACCGGCGACGAGAACTTCGGCGGCCTCGGCACGGAGGGTTTGGCTACGATCTGCCGTAAGTTCGAAGAGCGCATAAGCAGCCGAACGACGGACAACGGAGAACAACCATTCTCGCACATCAAGTCGTGGTACAACATGGTCGGATGGGCAGGATGGGATTTCGGCAGTGCGCTGGCCAGCGGGCCCGACGACCTGGCCAAGGGCCGACACAAACTGCCGGCCAATATCGAGTTCATAGGCGTCGACACTTACGACTACTGGTGGCACGGCATCGGTTTCGATCCCGTCGATGCGGCCAACCGGGACCGTGTCGCCGCGCGAACCGCCGAGTGGCACAGCATCCGCACGAACTTCTATCCGCAGGGCGTCAAGACGTGTGTGTGTGAAAACGCAGAGGACCCGGCTACGTGGACGCCTGAATGCTGGAGCGACACACACGCCGTGCTCAACGCCATCCGTTTTGCAAAGGCCGGGCGCGCGATGATGATTTATATCGGCCTGTCGAGCTATCTGCCGGGCGCCTATACGACGCCGATTGAGACGATGGATGCTTATTATGATCGGCTCAAGGCCGGTCCGTGGGTTGGACTTGTCTGGTGGACATCTATGGGCGTGCGGCATCCGAGTGAATATCCGTTTGGCACTTTGGGGTATGTCGACAAGACTCTCGTTCACTACACGCCCGAACATCCCAAGGGCAAACCATACCCTCGGGAGACGGCCGACAGGCTCCGCGATGAGTTTATCGCCTCGCGAATGCGCATGTTCAACGACGTCGTTTACGGCCAGTTCGGTCATTTGAACCAAGAACCGAATCGCCCGGTTGAGCCTTGCAGCAAATGATATTATTCATGAGAAGGTGGTGAAGATGATTATGCTTCGGTCGGTCTGCGTGTTGTTGTTTGCCGTTCTTGCCGCGGGCCTGACACATGCATTCAACGGTCATATTGTTACTGATGGTCCACTGACGGTTACGATTGATACGGTCGAGGATGTTACGGAGTTCGATACGCCGCGGCGAGTTGACGTAGTCCTTGACAACAAGGGTAATCAGGCGCTGGCTGTCGCTCTGCGCATGGGTGGGCTGGTTGATGAGTGGCGAGCTGTCGGCGCGACGGAAGCGAACGTTGTCGTTGGTCCCGCGTCACAGGCGAAGGCGGCATTTGAGATCGCCTGCGACAGAGGCGCACCGTCGGCGCTTTGGCCCGTACACGTTTGGGCGGACTTCGAGGATGCAGGGCAGCGCCGGTCGCTGCATTGCATACAGGTATTCAAATCGGAATTCGTTCAGGCCGAAGCGGAAGCGTCTTCGGAATTGACGACTGTCGTTGTGCCGGCGCGCGGAGCGCTGTCGTTAGCGGGCGTCAAAGATCATCGCGTGGTCTGGCGGTTTTTTGATGAAGAGGCGGTGGCGATGCCCGTTGGATGGCAAGGTTCGGAGGATCGCTCGCGCACTTCATTCGGCAAGGGCGACGTGTTTCGCGGTGCAAGGAAACGCGCGTTGCAGATTCATCCGCCGTGGTACGGCAAGGCCGGCACCGTATTCGTCGTGTACAAGGTTGCATTGCCCCTGACGCAGCAAATCGTATTTGAATTCGCCAACGCCATACGCGACCACGGGCCCGGCGAGCCCGCCTCGGACGGGGTGACGTTTCGCGTGTGGGTCGACGGTGAAACGCTCTTCGATCGCCACACCGACAGCAAGACATGGCTCGACGCCTCCGTGGATCTGAGCCGATTCGCCGGCAAGACCGTCCTGCTGCGGCTGGAAAGCCACCCCGGTCCGAAGAAGAACACGACTTGCGATTCGTGCTTCTGGGGCGATCCGGTTATCGTTGCCGGCGAACCGCCGAAGCGCATGACTGCCGAGCAGCGGGATCAATTGCGCCAAAAGGCACGCGGTCTGGTCAAAGCCGGCCGTACAGAGGAAGAAGGCGGTTTTGCGTTCAGACTTTCAGAGGGCTGTGTTGCGGCGGTTGTGCCTGGTTCCAACGGCATCTTCGACGCCGCAATTGCTTTCGGCAAGGGCGACAAATGCGTCGTCTTTGACGGAGTTGACGCTGCAATACTGGGCAACCGCATCGGCGCTGCCTCAGATGTCCTGTTCGAAGACGCGGCGGTCGTCCGGGACGGCCTGGGTGCAATCACATGGACGCATCGTTTGCGGCTCGGCGGCGAAGCCTTCGAACTCAAGGCAGCGCTCCGTGCCGAAGGCGCGGGCCTGCGGATTGCTTTTGACTCGGCGCAGCGAATCACCGACCTGGCCATCGGTCGCGCCGATCAGAAGGCGCCTCGCGTCTACTACGGCCACGGCTACTGCATCGAAGAGCCG
Source organism: Anaerohalosphaeraceae bacterium (assembly GCA_041690555.1). Classification (GTDB taxonomy): domain Bacteria; phylum Planctomycetota; class Phycisphaerae; order Sedimentisphaerales; family Anaerohalosphaeraceae; genus JACZKQ01. The sequence continues at coordinate 1,591 of JAWLHD010000406.1, read as the reverse complement.
CAGGCCTTTCGCGCCGGCTTCGGAGGTCATAACCTGTCGACAAGTCACGTGGGATTCGACTTTGATGGGGGAATATCGCTGCTCATGGCGACGGATAACCCGCCGGATGCCCTGGAGGTCTCGCCGGATGACCGCGTCTATACGCTGCGCACGCACATGAACGCAACGCTGACATTTGTGCCGGGCGTTGCCGGCGCATTCGACTGCGCACTTAAGTACCGTGATCTGTATGACAGAAAGCCCTCGCCGGGTTTTGAGAACAAGGCGGGGCGTTTCGTTTTCGACATCTGGGGCGGCCGATACGCTCAGATCGCCGAGACGATGCAGCGATTGATCGACTACGGCCTGACCGATTCGCTCCTGACGGTGCACAACTGGCAGCGGTGGGGATACGACTATCGGCTGCCGGACATCTGGCCGCCGAATCCCCGCTTCGGAACGCTTGAAGACATGCAGAGGATCGGCGAGGTCTGCGGTGCGCACGACATCCCCTGGGGCCTGCACGATAACTACATTGACTTCTACCCCGACGCCGAAGGCTACAGCTATGATCATATCTGCTTCACCGCCGACGGTCGCCCTGTCAAGGCGTGGATCAACGAAGGGCGCAACGCGCAAAGCTACCGCTGGCGGCCGGACCGGTTTATGCCTTTCCTTAAGCGTAACCTTCGGCTTATCAAGGATGGACTCGCGCCCACGCATTACTTCATCGACGTGTTTACGTCCATTGACCTTTTCGACTTCCACGATAAGCAGGGTAACTTCTACAGCTTTCTCGAAACCCGTCGCCACTGGGGTGAGAGCTTCCGCTGGATTCAGGATTTCCTTGACGGTGCGGTAACCACTTCGGAGGCGGGGCACGACCAGCTTGTCGGTTATCTCGACGGGTCGGATTGCCAGCACCTTACGCTTACACCCGAGAGTCGCGAGTTCTGCATTCGCCTGCCGTGCGGCGACTGGCAGCGGGTGCCGTGGTTTGATGCAGTCCTGCACGACAGGTTCAGCCTTCACGGCGTGGGTTATCCGTCGCGGTACAAGCTCACCGAGGCTGACGATCACGAAGTCCTCCAAAGCGACGATTACATCAGTGCCGAGGTGCTGTCCGGGCATTCGATGATGATCGACAACCGCGGCTTTGGGCGGGGCGCGGTTCGCAAGTACTGGCTCGCACAGGACTTCCTCCGCAGCATAGCGACCGACAGTATACGTTGCGTCGATTTCGCCGAGGACAACATCCACCGGCAGATCGTAAGCTGGAGCAGCGGTGCGAAGGTGTATGTAAATCGCGGCAGGGAAGACTGGATTGTCGCGGGCAAGACGCTGCCGCAGTATGGATACTTTGCGGACAACGGCAGCATCAAATCGAGCGTCGAACGCATCGACGGAGTCATTGTTGAGCAGTCGCAAGGTCCTGCGGGACGGTACTTCAACGCCCGTGGTTTCGATGTTTCGGATCGCCTCGGATTGCGCCCTCAAATAGATCGCCTCGAATACCTTGGCGACGGCCGATTCCGGCTGGTGGTGGATTGGAAGGTGGTTCGGCCTGCGTCGAAGGCCCTGTCGATCTTTCTACACTTTTCGAGCGACGAGG
>JAWLHD010000405.1:0-4412 GCA_041690555.1 Anaerohalosphaeraceae bacterium | reverse complement strand
TGCCGAAAACCCCAAGCCATTCGTCTGGAAAGCCAATCCCGATGACATCATCGCCGCCCGAAATCGAGGGTTCCAAACGTTGGAATCAATCCACTAGGCGGTATGGCGGTTTAAGGCCGACTTTATTCTTTCAGCAAAGGCATCTTTACTCGGTGCTGATTTATATAAGACCGCGTTCTGGAGGTTAGTATGGTGGGTGCCTTCAACTTTCTTCAGAACAAGCTTTCTTGTTCGCTCATTGCCGTCATGACATTCAAAACCGTATGTCATAAAAACAATATTGATATTGCTATCGTCCAGTTTTTCTGTAGTGAAGAAATTGGCGTCTTTGCGAAAATACTCGTAAACGTCGTCCTGAATTACGGCGACAATTTTTGTTCCCCAATGGTGATGGTAGTAGCCTTTTGCGATAAGCTGATTCATGTAACGCTTAGAGACATTTTTCCAGTTGAATCCGTAGGTTGGCCGTTTTTCGAGAATTTCCCCCCTTAGAATTGCGTCATAGGCTGGTCTTACACTCCCAGTGATATCTATAGCCTGAAGCTCTACTGATAAAAATTGATCGAGGGTGCCGTTCTCATCGAAATCAGCGATCACAAAGTCTACGTTCCCAAAGTCTTCCATTTGAACTTCCGGCGCCACTTGCGGGTTTCTTGGTTTAGGGCCAGTCCAGGCATGCTCGATAACGTCTTGAAGGAAATCACGCTCATAGAAGCGCTTTGGGCAGACGCAAATGATGCCACCCTTGTTCCTCTCCAGCGTGCAGACGGGATATGGATTTCTCTTGTCGGCAGTGCTTCTTTTTGTGCAAGTCGTATTTACAAAGGGACAAGTATAGCTGAGGTCCGATGGATCAAACCCTAATTTTGCCCTGCGCCCAAGAATTTCGTGAATGGCATCTGTTGGATCGTAACTCATTTGTTATCACTCTGCCGCTTCGAACATCAAATCATGAGTTTCCGCGTTAGAGGATATCCTATGACTATCCATTAATGATTCTGCGATCCTACGGCCAAGAATGGGAGGAACCGCATTGCCGACTTGGACGTACTGCTCCGTCCGGGGTCCTTGAAACTCAAACCAGTCGGGAAAGGACTGAAGTCTTGCGGCTTCCCTGACAGTGAGAGTCCGATCCTGCTCCGGATGAATATATGCCCCCCAGTGAATGTCACATTTTGTCAGAATAGTTGATGACAAGCCGTTTTTTCTCAGGCGGCCATAGCGCTTGGTGTGATCGCACCTCCTAGCCTTCTTCATTCCTGCCGGCAATAAATCTACCGGTATATCGCGCCAGCTTCCGCCTTCCGGAATATGTTGCATGCGCTCCATATTGATCGGAGCCAAGCGCGGTGCCTCATGGTTTAAAGCCACGTTTTGGCCATTCCGGAGTTCCCTTTGGTAAGCGGAAAAAGCTTCGCACCGATAGAGTTGCGCACTGGCCGGTGTCTCTCCATTGGAGAGAACGGGCAGGTCACCGATTGCGTCCCAAACAGTCACTAGTGGCTTCAGTTTTTCGCCATATGTCGGTTGCGGAAAATCTATAGGGAGACCTAGCCTGTTTCCTATGAAGACAATGCGGCGGCGTTCTTGCGGAATGCCATGTTCCTCAGCTTTTAGAACTTGCGCTTCTACCCGGAACCCAAGCCGTTGCAGTTCGGTAAAGATTGCCCTTACGACCTGCCCTTCTCCTGCCGAGGTTATGCCGGTAACGTTTTCCATCACCACCCACTTCGGGTTCAGTGCCTCGACCAGCCGTAGATATTCCTTAAAAAGACCACTTCTCTGATCGTGAAGTCCACGCTGATGATTGTAGACACTGAATGCTTGGCAGGGAGGTCCGCCAATCAGACAATCCAGTTGGCCCGGTTGCATATTTGCAGCATTTAGAAAATCCTGTGCGGCAAAATTCTCAATTGGTCCAAGAAGGAATTTTGCATCATTATGCGTTTTCCTGAAAGTTGCGCCCGCATACTCATCACAATCATTCCCAGCCAAGATAGCAAACCCTGCTTGCCGGAAACCTTCAGACAGTCCACCCGCGCCACAGAAAAGATCGATCGCCGTCCAGCTACTCGTTTCCGTCATTGTCCCCCTCCTTGAATGGCAGTGATAACTGACGGTCTCCATTTTCGAATCGCGTCAAGAATTCCGAACAAGCATTTCGTACCAACCACGACATAGACACGTCGTATTCCCCAGCGATATTCATAAGCTTTGAATAATCCTCAGGTGTTAGAGATACTGTTATCCTGATAGCTTTTTTCGACCGCATTGATGTATGTTCTATAAATGTTCTGCATCGGAAAGGGAAGCGGAAACGCGTCATCATTGTGCATCACTTTGATGAAATTCGCAACAGATTGAACGCAAAGTCTATGGATAAGCTGACGCAGCGAAAACGAAGCGCAAACATGGCAGCGATCAAGTCGAAGGATATGAAGCCCGAGATGCTCGTTCGGCAAATCGCCCATGGCTTGGGTTTCCGCTACAGACTACATGCTAAGGACTTGCCAGGCAGGCCGGACCTTGTCGTTAGGTCGCGGAAGAAAGCCATCTTCGTGCACGGCTGTTTCTGGCACCAGCACTCCGACTCAGCCTGCCCCAGGACCAATACACCGAAGTCCAACACGGCTTATTGGACCAAGAAATTGGAAGGAAACGTAAATCGGGATAGACAGGTAAGAAGGGAGCTCCAGGAAGCGGGGTGGGATGTTCTCATAATTTGGGAGTGTCAGACAAAGGATCGGGCAGATCTATCCAAAAAATTGAGAAATTTCCTGTCCTGAAAGGCGGCGCAGAATCGCTTCCGGAATTCCGGGGGCTGTACACTTAGTTTGCGCATGGGCAGCTCCTCTATACGTCCCACTCCACCGGCATATTGAGCGGGCCGCGGAAGGCCCAGCCGCCGAACCGGGCCTCCCCGGCGAGGCGGAGGTTCTTGAGGCCGTCGAACAGCATCGGCAGCGCCACCTCGCCAATCAGGGTTCGCGCGGCAGCGGCGCCGGCGCAGAAGTGCGGCCCCGCCCCGAATGTGAGGGCGTCCCGCGTATTCCGGGTGATGTCGAACACGTCCGGGTTGTCGAACGTGCGCTCGTCCCGGTTGCCGGACCCGAACATCAGGAAGGCGCGGTCCTCGGGCTCCAGGATGCCGCCGTGGATCTCGTAGCGTTTGGCAATCCGCCGGGGCGACATGGAAACGGGCGCGATCCAGCGGGCGTATTCCTCGAACGCCTGGCCCCAGGTCGCCTTGCCGTCGCGGATCATCTGCAACTGGTCGGGGTGGGTCAAAAGCGCCCAGACCACGCCGGCGATGGCGTCGCGGGGCTCGTTCTGGCCGCCTGAAATCGCCAGTTTGACATTTGCGCGGATCGCCTCCTCGGGCAGGCCCGCCTGCATCTGGATGGAAAGGAGCGAATAGTCGGGCTCCGCCTCAAGCTTCGGCATCATCTCCGTGATGTAGGAGTCGATGGCGGCCGTGCATTCGTTGCACCGGGCCTCGACCGCGGGGTCGCCCTTGTAGTTCGAGCAGCCGTCAATCATGCCCTGGCTGACGCGGTCCATTTCCTGCCAGGTGATGTTGGTGAGCCCGGTGATCGCTTTCAGAGCTTCGCCCGATATGCGCATGGCGATGTCCTTGACCATGTCGGCGTGCCCCCGGTCGCCGATCTCGTCAAGGAGTTCGCGGGTTGCGTCCTCGAACTGGCCCTTCCAGACATTGCGGACGGTCTTGGGCGAAATGGTCGGGAAGATTGCCTTGCGCTCGACGTCGTGAGCCTTGCCGTCCTTGCGCATCAGGTTCTGGCCCATGAGCTTGGTCATCAGGCCTTCGGGCTGGTCGGAGGAGAAGACATCCACCTTCTTCTCGTTCACGAAGATGTCGTCCCGCCGGGTCAGCAGCACCGCGCCGAGCTGCGGCACATAGGCCACCGGATACTTGTTCCGCATCACCTTCAGGTCCGGGTAAGGGTCGGCCCAGAAGGCTTCAAGATCGATCTCGTAGACGGGGACGTTCTGCATGGCTGGCCTCTTCCATATGCGCCGTGTTGTCAGATCAACATCTCTGGCATCCTTATACGTCCGTTTGTGTTGTCAGGTCAACACGCTACTGCTATGGTCCGCTGGTCGAAGGGACCGAGAATGGACAAACATAAAAAGACGAACGTTGCCGAACCGCCGCAGGGCGAGCTGCCGGACTCGATGTTCCTGGTCGTGCCATCGGACGCCGACGCCAGTCCCGCCGGCCGGACGTTCAGCTTTTCCCGGACGCCGACGGTCCAGCTCACCTTTGCCGCCAACCGGTTCACCCGCAGCGCGTCGCGTGTCTACCAGGCGCGCTTCGGCATCGGCGCCATGGACTGGCGCATGCTGGTGATGCTGATGCGGGAGCCCGGCAGCAGCGTCTCCCACGCCAG
>JAWLHD010000404.1:0-4415 GCA_041690555.1 Anaerohalosphaeraceae bacterium | reverse complement strand
CACTGCTGGTGCGGCAGACAGCGCAAGGAGCGACGAAGCGAGACCCGCACGTGAGATGGAAGAAATTTGCATGATCAGTCCTTTTCGCTACGAAGGATATCAATAAAGGGTGTCAAGTAAAATTTATATTACCCTCACGTTAACTATTTCGCAAGAAAATTTTTCCCACCTTGATTCTTTTTCGCTGAGGCAATAATGGCGCGCTGTGGAGCGTGATTTCAACACTTGTGCAGGATGGTGATGGTAATTATCCCGCTGACACATCCGCTACCAGATCTCATGGTGGCTTGGATGCCTTCAGATCGGGTGCAGATGGTCTCTGGAACTCATCCGCCGCGTTGAGAGGTATCGCTGCCGCCATCCGACCCCGAGTTCTTCCGTCGGTCGCCGGCACCAGGTGTCGATCCGACACGCGCTCCAGATAAAGTATAGCATCAACGGCAAATGTTTCGCATGCGAAACATTTTCGCTGCCCGTCAGTCTTGCGCGTTCCCGCTCAGCCATTCTTCGAGGGCATTCCGAAATGCAGCGTTGACTGCCGGTCCCGACAGATGAAGTGTTCCTCCGCTCTCGCCGAGATAGATGCCTGGTGAGATCTCAGTCGGATCTGAGCCGGGTAGCATATCTCGGCCATGGAGTTTTTTCGTGCTTTTTTTTGAGGGTTTTTCGGACTCTGAAACCTGCTGGTCAACACCTTCGTTTTCTGCAGAGATGAAGGCCGCCAGCAGGGCCTGCTCGGTTTCCGGATCACTCGCTGACGAAACTTGCAGATGGGTGCGCAAACGTGCCTGTACTGCCGTATCTTCTCCCACGATCTTAGCAAGCGACAGGCCTAGCCGTTCGGTCAATGCTTGGGGAAAGCGGATCGTATCGTCGAAAGCTTTATATAAGGTAAGAAATGAGCCGATCTTGGAGCGTTTCGCTCTCGACGCTGTAGCGAACAACGATTGCAAAGCAGTTTTTGTGGTGGGGTAGATACCGGCCTCGACCGCTTTCGCAGCAATCCTTGCGCGTTCGTAATAGGACAGGCCAAGACGGACCTCGTTTTCTTCGACCATGGCCACATACGCGTTCTGCGCGCTTTGCGGGTGCCGCAGTAGGGCAAGGACCGTGGCGAAACGCGCTTCGCTCGTTTCTTCATGCAGACGGTGTAGCGCGGTCAGCCGCCGCCAGCCCGAAATCAACCCGTAGCGCCCCTGCCCCATATCGGCGACCTCGATCGGGCTTCGCTGTCCATGCTGGCGCAGACTATCGAGCAGAGCGGCGAAGTCCGGATCTTCAGTGGTGCCGGGATTTATGCGGTCACGGATCAACCAATCGGTCTCGATTTGGTCCAGCGGCAGCCGTTGGACTAGTCGGCCTTCGGTCCGCGCGCTATCAAGCTCTTGGCGGATCTCGTCGAAGGCCGCGCTGACAGAGGTTTCTCCTGCGATCCGGGCGATTGGGGCGTAGGACGAAGTGGGTTTCGGTTCGGCATCGGATGAAGTGTCGGATGGAGCAAAATGATCCTGGAGCGGACCACTGAGGCGCTTACGTTTGGCCATGTGTAACTTTCCGATAAGCAGGGTAGGGTAGGGCAAATGTTTCGCATGCGAAACATTTTGCGGACAGCGAGATGAACAGGGTATCAGTCATTTCGCAGCCTCCGACTGGGACGTCTCCAGTTGATCCCGGCGCCAGACCCCGTAAAGCAGTTTCTTGAAGGCCGCATAGGTTGCATCGAAGGCCTCACGCCCACGGATATAGGTTTCGCGATTAAAATTACGATAATCGGCTTCGTAGATGCCGTTGACCTGTTCGCCAGCTTGCCCGATCAGTGCGGTGTAATCTTGTCTCTGCGGGGTCAGCGCGGGCCCGAGATAGGCTTGCATGAGTCCGGCCAGTTCTGCTTGCTGCGCGGCATCATAGCGGGTGATTAGCGCGCGCACTGCATCCCACTCGAACCGCACCCCGTCACGGCCGAGGGCTCGAGCAGCCATGTTTTCGCCTTCCTCGATGGATTGAAACGTGGCGTGTAGCATCTCGAAGAACCGACCTGTTGAATCGAATTCCAAGAACGAGGCACCCAGAGGTACCAGAAGGATGTCAGCAGCAGACAGCCCGTTGATTGTTAAATAACCTAGGGCAGGGGGCGTGTCGAGAAAGACGAGGTCATAGTCTTGCAAGACACCATCGGCCTCAAGGCTTTCTGTAAGCGCGTCCCAAAGTTTCCAGCTGCGCGCAGCCATGCGCCAGACGGGGATTTGAAATTCTGACCAATAGAGGTTCAGTTGTGCTCCAATGAGATCGATATTTGGCCAGTGGGTTGTTTGGATAAGATCATGTGCCGTCATCTTCAGCGCATCGGCTAGGGCATCGTCGATTGGCAGGGGGGCTTCGTTTCGCTGCGCGCGCAGCCGGTTGTCTTCTTGCAGGTGCCGACCATAGTGCCGCGCAAGCAGCGGAAAGACTGTGGACCATTCGTCGTTCACTTTTCCGCCGAAGATTGACGTCATTGATCCCTGGCTATCGAGATCGATCACTAGGACCCGGTAACCGTCAAGTGCTGCGGACATGGCCAAGTGAGCTGCGGTAGAGGTCTTGCCAACGCCGCCTTTGAAGTTTGCTACCGCTACTATCTTGGCGGGCAGGCCCTCCGGATGCCAAGGTTGGTATTCTTTGCTTTTCGAGCCTTCCGCTGCAAAATGCGCGCGTAGCCGAAGTACTTCGTCCAGCGTGAACCATTTTGACCCGCCATCGGTTTCCGAGCGGCCCTGCGGTAAATTGGGATTTGCCTTGAGTACGCGGCGAAAATGCGGCGTAGCCACCGGGATCAGGTAGCGGGTAATCTCCCAAGTAGAGAACCGCCGTAGTTGACGCACGCCACCCTCGTCCAAGCCTCGCGACGCCAAGTCCTCGCGACCCCGAAGACAAGCTTCTGCGATGCGCCCAAAGTCTGTCGTTTGCTGCGGCGGATCGAGGTCTGCCAGTGCTGCATCCGGAGAGATGTTGAAGTATGGGCGTGGAGTGGACGAACCGTTATGTGCCATTATTTTCCCTACATGCTGATATTTTCGGTATATACCTAAAAACTCCGAACATGGAAACATTTTCATGTGTTGGTGTGGAACGATTCGCCACGCCTGGCGCCATTTCTCTGTAAATTCCGTGGGTTGAGCGCGTTACACCTAGTTCGTGTAAGCGACTCATAAAAATTCTTGTTGTTATTTATATGTTATAGTCTGTTACGGGTTTCACCTCATCGCTTAGCTCTCTGGTTTGATTGCAGAAAATGTCGGTCAAATGTCGATAAGTGATTCTGATCCCACGATATAGCGACTCCAAACCCACGATGAGGTGATTCTGATCCCACGTTCGCAGCATCCGATATGCTGGACGGGGATGTGTTGTTGTGGATAAGGTCGTGATAATGAAACCCCGAAAGAAAATAGCAGGTTGGGGGCACGGCGAAGAATGGTTGGCGGGGCGGGGCCACAGGGACGCAGACTGCTGCCAGAGCGGCATCCGACAGCGGATTTCTTTGTCTGTGATGTCCTCGATGCGTTGCCCAAGGATGATCTTGCCTCGATGGAGCATCCGCTCTTTTCGCTGTCGACCCGGGCGGATTTGCGCGTGTTGTCCTATGCCCATAACAACGTCACCATCACCATCACGCCATCGGTGCGGGGTCGGGCGACGCTGTTTGACAAGGACATTCTAATCTATTGTATCAGCCAGCTGATGGCTGCGCTTAATGCCGGACGCCCGATCAGCCGGACGCTGTATTTGCGCGCGCATGACCTTTTGGTTGCGACCAATCGGGAGACGTCGGGCGACGGCTACCGTCGGCTCGTCGAGGCGTTCGAGCGTTTGGCCGGTACCCGGATCACCACCAATATCAGCACGGACGAGGTCGAGGAGACCACCGGGTTCGGCCTGATCGAGGCATGGCAGGTCCAGCGGAAAACGCGGGGTGGCCGGATGGTTTCGGTGAAGGTCTCATTGGCTGAATGGCTTTTCCGGGCAGTGCTAGCGAAATCGGTGCTGACTCTCAGCCGCGACTATTTTCGTCTGCGTAAACCGCTGGAACGGCGCATTTATGAGCTGGCACGTAAGCATTGCGGACATCAGCCTGAGTGGCGCGTGTCGCTGGCGGTTCTGGCACATAAATCTGGTTCCGCCTCGCCGCTGCGAGTGTTCCGCCGCATGATCCGCGATATGATCGCGGTCGATCACTTGCCCGACTACGAACTGGCCGAGGCCCCGGGTGACGTTATTTGTGTGCGCCCTCGCCGCGTTGTGCTTCCCCCGGGCGAGGGGCCGCGCCCGAGCGCTGAGGCGATTGAAGAGGCCCGCCGTCTAATCCCCGGCGCAGACGTATATGCGCTCGAGGCTGATTGGCGCGCCTGGTGGATGACCACCGGCCGGCCTCGCCT
>JAWLHD010000403.1:0-4416 GCA_041690555.1 Anaerohalosphaeraceae bacterium | reverse complement strand
GTTACCTCCTCTCGCATCGAGAGCATTTCCTTGGCCTCCCGGGCCCGGTCGAGGTTCTCGTAGAAGCAGGCAAGATCTGTCTCGGGCGATATCTTTATGCCCTCCTTTTTGCCTGCTTTGCACATGAGTCCCAGCACTACCTCGTCGTAATTAGCTCCGCCCAGTTCAGCGTCGCCATCCGTACATAAGACACGCATAGCACTTCCGACGACTTCGATAGCTGTCACGTCCGTCGTGCCGCCGCCGGTGTCGACGGCGACGAGGGTCTGATCAACCCCCTTCTCCATGCCATAATAGATGGCCGCCGCCTCCGGCTCGTTGAGCAGGCGAACCTCCTCGAAGCCGGCGATCTTCGCCGCCGCGATCGTATCCTCCCTGGCGGCTGCGCCAAAATAGGCCGGCACCGTGATAACGGCCTTGCCAACCTCGCAGCCCAGGTAAGTCTCCGCGGACTTTTTGAGGTAAACCAGAATCGCAGCCGAAAAGTCTACCGCGGAAATCTCCTGGCCTGTCGGGCCGATACAGATGGGGATGGGCTTGCCCTGTTCAGTTCGTTTGCCCATAGATCTCTTGCCGCACTTGACGACGAACTTCGGTTGAAGCACGAGGTCCGGCAGTGCACATCTGCCGACAACAGGCACATCGCCGGCCCACGACACGACGCTGGGGGTCTTTGTGTTGCCATCGAGGTTGGCAATGACCTCCACGGCGCCGCCCTCCGTGACCCGAGTCACTTCACTAAAGGAAGTTCCCGGATCGATCCCAATGTACTGTTCTGTCTTCATCTTCTGATCCTTTCAAAATTAATGGTTTCACGAAGCCTTCATGCGAAACACGATAACTCGTGCCGGCCGCAGGACCTTGCCTCCGTAGGCAAAGCCCGCAGTCACGAGACTGCTGATCTTCTGGCAAAGGGACTCGTCGGGCGTGTCGACACAGCCGCAAACGGTATGCTGCATTGCATCAAGCGCATCTCCCTTCGCCGGCGCAATCATCTCAACGTTCAGATTGGCCAGCTTCTCCTGGGCAATGCCGCAGGAGATATCGAGTACGGGTCTAACCAAATCCATCCCACTGCCGGCGCCGCCGCCGATACCGGCAGCACCGGGGCTTTCGTTGTCGACGCCGCCTGCACAGTCCCTGACACAGTCCCTGGCGCGGGCCAGCTCCTCGGCCAGGGCCACAACCGCCTCAATGGCCGGATGAATCGCGCGGCGCTCAAGCTCGTGGTTGAGCGCATTGGACGTATCACGCTGGCAGGCCGCCAGGATGGCCAGGTAATCGTCGCAGCGTCGATACTGCTGTTCAACAATTGGTGCCAGACGGTCCAGGTGCTTCTCCAGGTCGTGCACACGGCGGCCAAGCATGTCTAATTGGCCGTATATGAACTGCTGGAAAAGCACCATGCTGGGAGCATAGGTCGCCGGACACGCCAGGCTGGTCTGACTTGCGCCGCTTGGCGCGATGGGGCCGTCGGGCCGAGGTTCCACGGATTGGTTATTGTCTGCAGGACTTTTCATAGTGGTCTCCTTTTACTCTTTAACGAGATCTGCAATTACACGCATATGCACCCGCCTGACGATCGCGTCGGCGATCTTGCGGGCCTTGAAGATCTTTGTCATTTCCCTGGTAAAGGGCACGTCGCGGGCAATGAGAACGAACCTGGCGTTCTGCGAAACAGGCAGGGTGAAAAACTTCTCGATACTGTCCACCTCGTGGTTTGGCCTGGAGATACCGATCTGACAGTAGATGCGGCTGCCGCTATTTTTATCTGTCATAACCGCATCAACCCGCACGCCGCCGACGTCAACCTCGAACTGGACGGCGAGATTATTGCGCTTGGCCTCGGCCTTGAGTAACTGCGCGGCTAATTCGTGTTCGAAACCGCCGTTGGTAAGCGCCGCCGGCCTGGATGTGCCCCGGGCCTCAAGAATCGTCCAGCCATGGTCAAGCACCTCGAAAAAGCATATCTGTCCGCCAACCCGGCCGGTGGAGAATCGGTGAACCGCCATAGCGCCGGCGGCCTCGAGGGCGGCGGCCATCTTGCGGCATTGAGCGCGACTTGAGCCCATCGCCTCGTACACCTTGCCGGCTGTCTTCGGCACGCCGCTTGCGACGACCACAAGCATCTGGACCTGCTCAGGGAGCACTGCCTTGCCGGCGCCGGCCGCGGCCTGTCCCTGAGCGCCGGCTGCTGGAACCGGCGCCACACCAAACACCTCCAGCGGCGCCGGCGGCATGGTCTTTACCGCGGCAAGGAACACCTGTAGATGGACCTTGCGCATTGACTCATCACAGATTCCTGGTATGACAGGCTGTGCGAACGACGCATACACCGCCCGGGGCCAAAGGAGTGGGTTGAAACATACGAATTGGCCGCGTACAAGCGACGACCTGGTTGCCTCGGCCTGTTCGGAGTTCATGCCCAGCAGATTGCGGATGACCGAGATAGTCTCGCCCGGCAGCCCTGTGATGAACCACGCCCTTATGTTCTGACATATAATATGGCTCATTGCCGAAGCGAGATGCGCAATGATCAGGACGCCGATTTTGTACTTCTGGCCCATGAACATGCATTCGGCGATGGGGCTCACACCGCCCGGGGTCTCCCAATCCCGCTGCTGCTGAATTCCAAGGGTCGAATCGTCGATTATAAAGAGCGTTACATTCATAAAGCCACAGGCTCCCCATGAAGGCGCTTGAAATACAACCACCGCATGACATAACTTGTGATAAACGTAGCGTGCTCCTGCGGCAGGTCGACCAGTTCGATGACGGCCAGGCCGACGCCGCTTGTCAGGACCTCCAAGAAGTTGCTGGCGCTGTAGTCCCACATAGAGCCGGTGCAATTCAACAGATCTCTCAAGACATAAGAAATGGATTCCTGGTACCCCGCCTGGCGCGATCCCCAGCGAGGCTTGAATGAATCGATCACCTCCGCAATTTGCCGCAGCGTCGGATAGACCTGTTGCGGGTGATTGGCCATGAGTTTATTGACAATATCGCCGAGCAGGCGCTGTGCAGAGAAGCGCCCGTAACACTGTCCGATCAGACGCACCACTTCATTGATCCAGGCCTCTTCGGGTACATTTGGCGGCGGTTCCATAATGCTGAACATGAGGTCGTCCCTGCGCAGAATGCACATTAGATGAGCAATTTGGGGGATACTTGCCAGATTCCGAAGCTCCGGCTTCTTGACGAAGACAATCACTCTTGCGCTCTGCAGTAACAAGGGATTCGAAAGGAACACAGCTAAAAGGCTCGTCTTGCAACTGCCCGTGGGGCCCAGGAAACCGACGTTCAGCGGCAGTTGGCTGGTAACAAGCCCAACGTTATCCCCGGTCGGCATCTGGCCCAGGGGGATAAAATCGGATGGATAGGTCAGGCCGCCAGGCGACGGGTAGTTGCCCCAGAAGGGATCGCCGGAGCCCAGGAAAGCCAGCTGATGGGCACGAATCCGCTCGCTGAGGAGTTCCTGCGTGTCAAGATCGTCCGGCTCGGCCAGAACCATCTGAATCAACTGACAAGTGAATGGATCCTCCAGCAGTCGATACTCCGGATGATCCCGCATGAGCCGGGCGATCTCCTCGGCGGACCATCTTCGGATAACTGGCCGGCGGTCATTGATGTTGCCATCCCATGACGAACGTTGCGCTCGCTGCGGATTGTCTGTGGAATAGTGATCCATTGCCTATGTCCCAATTGACCAGAATCTTTGAAAGAAACGTTTCAAGAAGCTGGTGTTGGCCTCCTTTGCGCAGAAAGCACACATGATCACCGGCCCTTCGTCCGGCAACTCGACCTGGCCGCTGCACCCCCACAAAAGACAATAGTCGCGCCCGCACCTGGGACAACTGCGGATATGGTCTTTGCAGAACAGGCCCAGGCAAATGCAGCACTCCCGGATGTCAGCAATCCGTTGCGGCGTTGAGCCGTCGGCCAGGCCCGGCTGGATTTCCTGGACCTTTTCCTTTCGCCAGAGGCCGTTTTCCATGAGGGTTACTTCCACGCATCGGATCTCGACCACCTGCCCGGATGGCATCCGGCCCCGCTTGATGTCCATGACCACCTTGCCGGGCGTCTGCAGGAACGGATTGTTAGTGCCTGAAAACATAAACCCTCCTACCACCAGTGAGCCAGCCAGCGATCAAATACCCAAACCGTTAATCTCAGAACGAACATGAATCCGAGAAAGGCGCCACATCCCAATGTCAGCACGAAAAGACATGCAAGCGGGATGCGACAGGCCCACCTGAACATGATGAGGATAGCCTCCCAAAGATTGACTGGCGGCTGGGAATGCTGACCGTTCATGAATGCTTCTCCGTCATCAAAAATGACAGTAAAATGGGTTGTTCACAATCTGTGTTAAACCTGCCGTTCATAGAATGATTCTGTTTGACTAAGACTATTAAT
>JAWLHD010000402.1:0-4418 GCA_041690555.1 Anaerohalosphaeraceae bacterium | reverse complement strand
CATGGCGGGACGACGTATGTCATTGCCAATGGCGATTTGGGTTTGGGCACAACGACGCGGTGGTATGTCGTGGATGATGTCGAAACGTTGTGGCCTGACAACACGCCGTGGCCGTACACGGAGGCGCCTTACAATCTGGGTACCGTAAGCGGCACATCGACCCCGAAGCCGCTGGATATCGGCGCACACGCCGACAACTGGACGTTTGGTACGGCCGGGGCGACCAATGGGATATCGTCTATTGACGGGATTAACTTCCAGCAGACGATATTTCCGTTTGAGGCGAACATATTTTTCGTCTTCGAGCGGGGCGGCAATGATAACGGGACGGTTCAGGCCATAATGCCGGGCGGCGAGCTGGGACCGGCGCTGACACTCACCGCCAACGGTGCACCGTACACCAATACGGGTGTGAACATCTCCGGTCAGAACGCCTTTGGGTATGTTCTTGTAACGGATATGCCCGCAATTGGCCTGCGGATTACGGCATCGGGTCACGATGCGATGAGTGTTTCGGCGGTTCCGGAGCCGGCGTCGATGATGCTGCTGGCGCTGGGCGGTCTGGCTCTGCTCAGGCGGCGCAGCTAAGACCAGGGTTTGATGTCCATTTGACAAGACTGTGGGGGCGCGTAGAGAGGCTATGCGCCCCCACGTTTCGTAATGCAAACGGGTTTGCTGCCAACTTGTTGCATACCCGCTTGAACGAGGATATACTATTGCCGCACGGAAGAGAACACGGCCGCAGCGGCGCGGCAGGCGTGATCTGGAAAGGAGCAGATATGAAGAACGATTACTTTCATCGCGTGGCGGCCCTAACTCCCACCAAGATGTGGATCAACAACGTTACACCCCGGGAAGCAGAGCTGGCGATTGCAGCCGGGGCTATGGGCTGCACGCAGAATCCTTCGTATACCTGGAAAATGCTAACGCACGACGAGGGGAAGGACGGCGCGATGGCTCTTCTGGATGAGACCCTTCAGGAAAGCGAAAACGACAATGAAGTGGAGTGCATCCTGCAGCGCAAGCTGGTCAAGGGCATCGCGGAAAAGTTCATGGCCGTTTATGAGAGGACCAACGGCGCGCACGGTTATGTGAGCATTCAGGGCGATCCGATTCACGAAGAGGACCCTGATGTTATTATTGAGGAAGGCCGCCGAAATCGGGCCATGAGCCCCAATATCATGATCAAAATTCCCGCCACTGAAGCGGGCCTTGAGGCCATGGGCGTTCTGATAGAAGAGAGCACGCCGCTGAACGCGACAGAGGTAATGGGTCTCAGCCAGGTGATAGACGTGTGCGAGATGTACAACAAGATAACCGCCCGCACCAGGAACAAGCCGATAATGTACTTTTCGCTGATTACCGGCATCTATGACGAATGGCTCGGCAAGGAGGTCAAAAAACTGGGGATCGAAATTAACCCGGACATCCTTTATCAGGCCGGCATGGTCATCGCAAAGAAAGTCTACAGGTTCGTTCATGACCGGGGCTACCAGCTCGGCTTCATAGGCGGGGGAGTGCGGGGCTTGCAGCATTTCACCGAAATGGTCGGCGGCGACGTGTGTATCACGATGAACTGGCAGGGGCAGGCCGAGATGCTGCTGGAACTGGATCAGCCGGTTGTGGCGCGGCTGTTCAACCCGGTGCAGGAGCACGTGCTGGATGAATTGCTGACCAGGGTGCCGCCGTTCAGGCAGGCTTACATGGAGGATGGGCTGCAAGTCGAGGATTACGAGACTTACGGTCCGGTCGAGTATTTCCGGGACATGTTCATAAGTTCGTGGAAGAATACACTGAAGCTCATAAGCCAGCGGCGCACCGCCCTGGTCTGATGCCGCAAATTGGAAAAGGGAATCGGCGGCATGCGGCTGCAAGCAGTGTGCATCGCCAGCCGCACGAGCCGGGTTGAGCATAGGATTGCATCATGAAACAGTCTTGCGGTCGCATGAGTCGCCAGCGTTTCATTTTGATAGGCGTTCTTTTCTTTCACAGCGTCAACACCTATATGGACCGTGCGTGCATCGCCTCGGCAATCGACGAGATCAAGCGCGACCTGGGGATCACGGGGCAGATGATGGGGCTTGTCCTTGGCATTTTCGCCGTGGGCTATGCGCTGTTTCAGATTCCCTCGGGCTGGATCGCGGATCGATTTGGCGCACGGAAGGCTCTGACGATTGTGGTCTCGGTCTGGAGCATGTTTACGGCGCTGACCGGGGCGGCGCGGAACGCTTTGCAGATGCTCGTGCTTCGTTTCTTCTTCGGCATGGGAGAGGCCGGCGCGTTTCCGGGGGCGACGCAGGCGTTCTTCCGGTGGCTTCCGGTGCGGGAACGAGGCCTTGCGCACGGGATCAATTTTTCCGGCAGCCGCATGGGCGCCGCTTTTTCGCTGTTTCTTATGCCGTGGCTTATTTGGAAGATCGGCTGGCGATGGACCTTTGTGGTCAACGGCGTCATCGGCTGGATATGGGCGATGGTGTGGCTGCTTTGGTTTCGCGACAATCCCAAAGACAACCCGCGGGTCAACAAGGAGGAACTGGATTACATCGAAGAGGGCCGCGTCAGCGACTTCACTTCAACGATCAAGGCCTCCTTTGCCCAGGTTTTCACCTCGCTGAACATGTCGCTGGCGATGGCGCAGTATTTTGCCAGCAATGTGACGTTCTTCATCAGCCTGAGCTGGCTGCCAAATTACATCAAGAATCAGTGGCCCGACGATCCGCACGCGATCTACTACTCGGCGGTGCCGCTGATCTTCGCGGCGTTTGCCAACTGGATCGCCGGCGGCATGGTGACCGGGCTCTACAAATGCGGCTATCACGTGGGGTCGCGGCGCCTTACGGCGATCACGGGCTTTGCCCTGGGCGTGATCGGTCTGCTGCTGGCGACGCAGACGAAGAACCTGGATTTTCTGACGACCGACCGGGCGCAGATCTACTGGTTTGTGTTCTGCTTCGGGCTGGCGACGTTCGGCGTCGACATGACGCTTAGCCCGAGCTGGGCGTTCTGCAACGACATCGGCGGCAAGAGTTCAGGCGCGGTTTCGGGCGCCATGAACATGGTTGGCAACATTGGCGCGGCGTTGAGTGCGATTACGTTTCCGATGTTCGCGAATGCCAACATGTTCTTCGTTATGGCCGCCGGGCTCAATCTGGCGGCGATTGCGGCGTGGTGTTTCATGAATCCGAACCGGCCGTCGGATGCGGCGCTGTCGCCGGCGGCGGCGCATCGGCGCTTTGTCGCCATGCTGACGACGCTGGTTGTGGCCACGTGCGGGGTCATCGGGACCAACATTTACATCTCCGTTCGCAAAAAGCCTGCGCCGCCTGTGGAAACGACCGAGACGGATCAGCCGGTGCAGCAAGACGCCGATCACGGCGCGCCCGGAGATGCAGGCGACGGGGCAGGTGCAGAAGATAAGGACAGTAACTGATGTTTGGCGTCAGTCCTGCATTTGTTGTATCGCTTTTGGGGAAGCAATTCTCCGTCGAGGATTTCTGTCAGGCACTTGAACTCGTCAAGGAATTAGACTTTTCAGGATTTCAGCCCGAGATATTTACAAAGGAGGCATTGCCGGACTGGATCAATTCCGGCTCAAAGACCGTCAGCAGGAAAGCCGGAGACCTTGGCTTACAGGCCACCCAGTTTGTGGCGCATTTCATGATGGAGGATTTTTCAACGCCTGAAAGAATTGATTTTGACTCAGGACGGGATGACCTCAAGCAGGTTATTGAAATAGCCAAACATTTTTACAATTGCAGAGTTGTGACGATCCCGATAGGGCCTTTGAGTATTCAATGGGACAGAATTCAGCCTGTAAATGCGAGTTGGCTCCGGGACATGAAGAAGCGGTTTTTGGAAAAAGTCGGCAGGTTCCTGGATTTGACAAAGGACTCCGGTTTGCTTCTGGCTCTTGAAGTTCTGCCCGGTTCAGTGGTTGGCGGAATTGACGGTTTTTTGGCGCTGTGCGATGAGCTGGATTCCTGCGACCTGGGCATTAACCTGGATACGGGCCATGCCTGGGCTTGTCGTGAGATTGTGCCTTTGCTTCCGCTGAAACTGCACGACAGAATCTTTGGGCTTCATCTTTGTGACAACTTTGGCTCAGAAAACCTTTCGCTGTCGCCGGGAAAGGGTTCTATCGAGTGGAAGCCGTTTCTGACGAATCTGCTCAATTCGGGCTATCGGGGAAGCCTCGATATCGAAATTGGATGTGAAGCTGAGAACGTCAGAAGTGAATACGCGGCAGGGTTAGAGTATATTGATTCATTGGTCACCGTATAACTGGGAAGAATATGGACTATCCTGTGAAATGCGCCTTGATCACAGCCTTCGTCAGCAAGACAAAGGACCGGTTTCATGATTACAATGCAGAGAAGACGTTGGCCGAGCGGCTGAAGCTCGTTTCCGAAATGGAGGGA
>JAWLHD010000401.1:0-4426 GCA_041690555.1 Anaerohalosphaeraceae bacterium | reverse complement strand
TCCCCGACAACACGGACGTCCTCGGCGGCAAGACACGAACCCAGGACTCCATCTTCGCCAGCCAGTTCCACGTCCGCTACTTCTTCACGCGAACGTTGTGGGTAGCTGCCGACGCCAACTTCTGGAGGTCATGCCTAGGTGAATGGGGGAAGGGGTCTGGCTACCGTGACCGCATCAACAAACACAACGAGAGCTGGTTTGAAGAAACAAATGATGGGGACGCCGATGCCCGCATCATTCAACTGGTTGCTAAGAGTTGGAGTGAAACGGTGAAGACCGTTCGCCATCTGCTGGAACAGGACTGAAAAAGGCTTTTCAGGATGAACAATGGTGGGCTGTCATCAATTGCAGGCGCGACTATACCAAGACTCGTGGCGTTCTACCTCAGTCGAGACCGCATCCTTTCGTTGATCGATACGGAGAAGCTATCGCCTCAGGTTCTCCTTGCGCTGCAAGGCAAGGATGTGTCCATGGCCTCAGCCATACTTAGCAATGCCGTCGGCAGCTACGTGCTGGATGCAATTGCGTCGGGCGGCATCAATACCCTGCAACAGCTTGCTGTCGAGAACGCGATTAAACCAGGCACTCCCTTCATCTACAACGGACACCTTTTCGGCAATGGGTTTGGAAACGCAAACAAGACACTGGCGTTGACCTTGACCAAGAAGCTCGATGAGCCGATGGAGGGAAAGAAGCTCGTCCTCGAATTCTCGAAGAACGGTATTGTGAACGCGACTGCCTACGTGCGCATGGCTGGCTCGGCTCGGCTCTTCGCCTTCGCTTACATCACCGATGTCTGTGCAGATACGATCCGTGCGGTTCCTTATGCAATCGGGGATCTCGTCAGCGGCCGGTCGTCGATAGCGGTGCCTTTCGCATCAACTTTGGAGTTGCAGCCGAACGACATCGCCCAGTTTTCCGGTAGGGATAGAACCTGGACACCTTCCAAAGCCGAGTTCGGCCGTCTTGCCGAGTTTCCTGAGCACAAGATTACGGAACTGATTTGTCACCGGCTTGACGAGAAGGATGGTCCACACGACTGGGGCGGCGAAGAGAGTGACCTTTTCTCTGACCGACTCCTGGTCGGCGGCGAACGCAAGACAGGCGCTTTCTTACTCAAGGGGCCGGCTAAGTTCCATCCGATGACGCCGCGCGACTTGGGAAAGAACGCTGACCAGATTTACCGCCTCTTCAACATTCCTGCGCAGGTTTATGTTATCCAGCATTGCCACAATATCGGGGCAGCTGTACGCAAGACCGTAGAGGCATATGCTCTCCATCGTTCATTCACTGAACCTTGCCGCTACGTGATAATGGACGGGTTGGCTACCGCGCAGTTGTTGCGAGCACACGGTCTCTGGGACACACGAACACCCGCGCGCCGTGTAAGAAAACCCGCCAAGACCACCGGCCGCAGCAAGAACGATTGATCAATCCCCTGGCGCCACGTCCGTCCGTGGCGGGGGCTTTACGGACACTCCCCCTACGAATCGGATGACGCCAAGCCGCGTTCCGCCTCACGCGGCTAGTCAGAGTGACCTAGACGTGGCTCCGAGCCATTTCGGGCGCCAGTCGCGGCGAGTTCAAGACTCACCGCAAGGGAGGAAGACAACATGGACGAAAAGCTTTGGGCTGACGCAAGCCCGCCAGATTTGAAGATCGAGATTCTGGACCGACCACTGTCGGCACAGTCGGGTCGAGGCTCGTCTTCGACATACATCGTCTGTTACTTTGTGGCACTGAAGCTCGCCAGCTTCGCCGCGGATCACCTGATCGCCTATGCAGAGCTTTGTCCAGACACAGTTCACCACATGCATGTCTTCCCTCGAGAGGTGGTGAAGCCGGTGCTCTACTCAACAACTCGGTGGACGTGATCCTCGCCCATAACCACCCGTTCGGGAACGCGGGGCCGAACCACCAGAGAGCGGTGACGAAACGACTCGGAAAGGCTGGCAGTATTGACATTCGGGTGCACGACCATCTTGCCATCGGCCATGAAGTGACTAGTTTCTCCAGCAGAGGGTGGTTGCACTCCCCAATCTTGGCCGAAAGGTCGGCGGAAACGATTCATTTACACTGCGGGATTCAGGATCGGGCTCGTTGAGACGATCGTGAGCGACCGTGCCCCGCGTGTGAGCGCGACGTAAAGCTCCTTTTTGGAGAGTGATGCCGCGTCGAGGACAATGGCATGGTCAAACTCCAGCCCTTTGACCAGTAGCGTTGTCCCGATGAGCCTGCGGCGGCCAACCGGCCGGCCGCTATGCCTGAATTCTCGTTGGTACTTCTCGGCCGCTTCCATAAGTGACAGCCCCGGTTGCAGCACGTGTTTGCGGAGCACGCCCAAGGCTCGATTGAACAGGTCCGCGCGAACAACCTTGATGCCAGGCGTCTTCTTCAGCGAAAGCAGAAAACCGGCCATTGCCGCGCTTGTTGGCTCCGCCAGATAGGCGTTGGCCTTGTAGGCCGCCTCGGCGTTTCGTGTGTTCGCCCGGATTTTTACGTGCTCACCCCGAATCGTCGCTGCGGGAAGATTATCCTCTACGGCCGTCATGCACCTCTTAGCAAAAGCGATAACCTCTTTGAGGCGGTCACCATCCGCACGGGTGTTCTCTATCTTTCGTAGGAACGAAAAAAGATCCTTTCCCTCGACTTCTTCGATTGATGAGAAGCTGCCGGAAAGCGTACGCGACAGGGTGTGACATTTTGCCTTGTAGTCGGAGCTACCCTTGTGAATGGCGATCACTGTGTCAGTGGGGTCACATTGGAAATAGCGGCAAGTATTGGCCTGGGCCTGAAAGACCGACTGGGGATCAGCATTGGGCTGTACCACACGCAAGCCTGCTGGCCGTTCTGCATTCAGATTGAGGGGCTGATTCTGCTCAAGGCATGCTCGAGCATTTTGCAGCCACAGCCCGAGCTCGCCTGCGCCGGCTTTTATCCAGCGATGTGGCACGTCAAGAGATCCCAATGGCTCGCAATCTTCTTCTACATCATGCACCCAGTCTATCGAGTCCTGCCCATCGAAATCGAAAATGCCTTGCAACGGATCGCCCAGTACTCGGCACGGAACATCACGTGCAAGCTTGAGGACGATGCTGTGCTGAGCAATAGAACAATCCTGGTACTCATCGACATAGAGCCCATCATACGACGCACGGACGATTCTTCGGATAAACGCGTGATCGAGCAGGCGCGCGCAGGCAGCGTACAAACCCCTCCAGCATTCGTTATCAGCAGGGCGCTCTTCCGTCCAGCCTGATGTGCTGGAATATGAGAGTGAAAGCCTGAGCGCCCAACTTGCGATAGTGTCGATGTGATAGAGCCCGTCACTGACACCAAGCTCGCGCATTCTTCGCCGCAATGCGTTCACTCCTGCATAAGTGTGCGTCAAAACCAGTTGCCGTCCCGCGCTCTGCCTCGTCGCATCGGCGATCAGATATGTCTTGCCGTATCCGGCCGGTGCGACGACATAGCCATAGCCTTTGTGAGCAGCGAGAGTCGCGGCGAGCTCACACATTATCGATCCAGCCTCGCAAACTAGAGAGCTGCCGGACCAGATCGCTCTCTCGGATACCCTCATCACCGAGGCACGGGGAAATCGCTTCCGCCCACTCGCGTCCCCAACTCTGCCGCTTGAACCAGTCGCTGACCTTCGCCGCCTTCCCCAATGCGGTACGCAATTGGGGCGTGTCGGACCATTCATTGATGTCACGGTTAAAGCTCTGGCCGAACTGGGTCTGCACCTGATTAAGCAGACGATCATCATCGTCCCGAATAGCCCGCGCCACACCGACCGATGCCATGACGGCTATCCAGGGGAGATCCGAGAACATGCGCTCTTCTATGGAGAGATGCCCTCCCCATTTGATGACCGTGATACCGATACTGCGCAACTCTTGCGCGTGTGCCTCTGAGAACTGGTTAGGCTCATCGGAATCGGCGAGAACCGCAACATCATAACCAAGCGCCTTAATATCCTCGGCAATCTCCTTGATCTTGCTCGCCCCATTTGCATCGAATAGCGCTACGCCACGATAGGCGAATGAATCCTTACCCTCTGAGGCAGTCCAGTGATCGTCCAGCCCCCGCAGGAAACCGACTTCGGTCGCACCTTCGCAAACGACGATCTTTGGCGCGAGAAACGCTTCGGCACCGGATCGCATTTTGCCTTGGATGGAATTGGCGATAGCTGGCTGTTCGGCGGGAACGATTTTGATCTGCCCGCCGACACAATGGACGATGTGCAGATCGCCGACGGTAAGTTCACGCAGTACAACAGGCGAATGAGTGGTCATGAAGTACTGGCCGGTCTCATCATCCTTCAAATGCTGAAGTAGCCGCGCAATTCGGTGGGGCTCGAGGCCAACCTCCACCTCGTCGAATAGGGTGATATGCGGCAAGCGCAGCGCCCGTTTTTGCAGACCGG
>JAWLHD010000400.1:0-4440 GCA_041690555.1 Anaerohalosphaeraceae bacterium | reverse complement strand
TGGTGCGTCGGCTGGACTTAGCGAATACGCGGGACTCGGTCATCGACTCGGAGCGCAAACTGATTTTGGCGGCGGAAGGGCTTGGTCCACAGGTGGACCTGGTGGGCAGCGCCAGCGCGGCGTCGACCCCGGAGACGGAGTGGACTCGTCTTCGTTTTCATGATGGGCGGTATACGCTTGGGATCGAGGCGGACCTTGCCCTTGACCAGAAGGCGAAGCGCAATGCATACCGGCAGGCGTTGATTTCGGTTCAGCAACGGCACCGGAACTACGACGAGGAGGCGGCGCGCGTGACATTGAACGTGCGTCAGGCGTATCGCGATCTGCGGGCGGCGGCGGAGACTTACCGGATTCAGACGATGGGTCTGGCGCTTGCGCAGCAGCGTGTTGAGGTTGAGAAGCTGTCGCTGGAATTCGGTCGCGGTACGGTGCGGCTGCTGCTGGACTCGGAGGATGCTCTGGTCGAGGCTCAGAACGCGGTGGTCAGCGCTTTGGTGAATCACACGATTACCAAGATGAGGTTTTTCCGGGATATAGGGGTACTGGAGCTTAAGCCGGACGGCATGTGGGAGCAGACATCAAAATGAATGAGACAGGCAGTTCAAAGCAATTGCAATCGAAATCGGGCCGTGCGGCGCGGCGGGCAATAGTAGTGGTCGTGCTGGCGGCGGCGGTGGTCGGGGCGGCGGTGCTGGCACGGTCGCGTCTGGCGAAGTCGGCGACTTCGGCGGGTGCGACGTTCGTTGCTCGGCGCGGGAACCTGACGATTACGGTTACGGAAGGCGGGAGCATTCGCGCGAGCAAATCGATCGAATACAAGTGCGAGGTGCAGCGGCGCGGAGTGGACGTTACGATACTGAGCGTGGTGCCGGCGGGAGAATACATCACCCAGGAGGACGTCAGGAACGGCAAGGTGTTAGTGAAGCTGGACTCTTCGGCGCTCGAGGAGCAATTGACGCGGGAGAAGATGGACCTTACGAGCGCCAGTGAGAACATGACGTCGGCGAAGGAAGCCTTCGAGATTCAGAAGATTCAGAACGAAAGCGACAGGGCGGACGGTCTCTTGCAGGTTCGTTTTGCGATGATGGATCTTCAGCGGTATTTGGGGAATGAACTTGCGGCTCAGTTGACGGAGGACGTCAGCGCGATTACGAATTTGTCGGAGCATGTTGCACCGATCCTGCGGCAGGCACGGAACGATCCGAATATTCTTGACGGGTCGGCTTCGGGTCAGGAACTGAAGCGGCTCAACGACGATATTGTTTTGGCGCAGGGCAACCTGAAGAACGCTCAGAATACGCTGATCGGAACGGAACGTCTTCACGAGGCGAATTACGTGTCGGATCTGGATCTGGAGCGTGATCGGCTTACGGTGGTGAACCGGCAGTTTTCTCTTGAGAATGCGATTGTCAACCGCGACCTATTCATGCGGTATGATCTTCCGAAGAGCGCCGAGCAGTATCTCAGCGCGTATATCGAAGCGGGGCGGAAGCTGGAGCGGACGTATGCTCAATGCCGTTCTCGACTTGCCCAGGCACAGGCGTCTCTGAGCAGCGCGACGGAGCGATACAGGTCTCAGGAACTGCGTGTTCAGGAGCAGGAGAAGCAGATCGCCAACTGCACGATACGCGCGAAGGCTCCCGGTCTGGTGATTTACGGTACGGGCAGCAGCGCCGATGCGTTTCGGGCGATGCGGGGTCGCGGGGGCGTTGGGGGCAGCGGGATGATCGCAGAGGGGGAGACGGTTTACGAGGGCCAGACGATCCTGTCGATGCCCGATACGGCGTCGATGATAGCCGAGATAAGCGTTCACGAGACGGAGGTCGACAAAATTCGTGCCGGTCAGTACGCGGAGATCGTGATGGACGCGTTTCCGGATCGGCGTCTTCAGGGTCGTGTGCTGGAGGTTGCTCCGCTGCCGGATCAGCAGCAGGGGTTTCTTAACCCGGACCTGAAGGTTTACAAGACGCTGGTAAGCATCGACGGGACGCATGACTTTCTCAAGACACGCATGTCGTGCAAGGTTGAGATACTGGTCAGGGAGCTTGAAGACGTGATTCTGGCGCCTATCCAGGTGGTGGCGAATCGCCGCGGCAAGAAGGTCGTATACGTTTTGAACACATCCGGGGGCAGCGAGGAGCGCGAGGTCACCACCGGGGCGTTCAACGATACTTTTGTGGAGATTGTCAGCGGTCTTAATGAAGGCGAGGCAGTGCTTCTGAATCCGCCGCTGTTAACGGACGGCGGCTCGGCGGCATTCCAGCAACAGCGGATGCGCTTGCCGGATGGCTTTGAAGGTGCGCCCGAGAATGGCGGAGGGCCGGTGATGGGCGGAAGCGGGCAACGTCCGGAGGGCGGGGGCCGAGGCGTTCCCAGCGGCGCGGGACAGGTAGGAGCGCCGGCAGGCATGCAACGGCCTGAAAGGAGCGGTGAGCGGATGGAAGGTATGCAGCGGCCAGTGGGTGCGGGTCCGGACGGCGCGGCGAGGCCGGCGGACGGGTCACGGCCGGCTCGTGTTCCGCGGCCGGAGGGAACGGGTTTTCAGGGTGGACCGCGAAGCGCCAGGCCTGAAGGAAGCGGGGACGCAGACATACGGCAAGGCGAGCGGCGACAAACCCAGTCGACGGATCCTGAGTAAGTACAGAGAAGGCCGGGGCATGATAGAGTACCAGCAGACACTGAAGTTCGAGAAAGACAGTCCGATCCTGGTGATGAAGGATCTGTACAAGAGCTACCAACTCGGCACCGTCGAGCTTCGTGTGCTGAAGGACGTAGATTTGACCATCACCAGCGGCGAGTACGTGGCGATAATGGGGCCCAGCGGTTCGGGCAAGTCGACCATGCTGAATCTGATCGGCTGTCTGGACCGCCCTACCGGAGGCGATTACCTGCTCGGCGGACAGAGCGTAGCGACACTTGACGACGATCAGCTTTCGACGATACGCGGGGCTTACGTGGGGTTTGTTTTTCAGTCGTTCAAGCTGATCGCTCAACTGAATATAGTCGAGAACATCGAGATACCGATGTATTACCAGGGGTACAGCGAACACGAAAGCGCGGAGCGGGCCAGGCATTTGGCTCAGATGGTTGGGCTTGGCGACCGGATGCGTCACCGGCCTTCGGAGCTCAGCGGCGGACAGCAACAGCGCGTGGCGATAGCGAGGGCGCTAGCCAACGATCCACTGATCATCCTTGCGGACGAGCCGACGGGCAATCTGGATTCGGCCAGCGGGGCGGACATATTGAAGATTCTCGACAGGCTGCACGGTGAGGGAAAGACGCTGATAGTGGTTACGCACGATGAAAATATAGCAACACGAGCGCAACGGGTGATACGTCTTCTCGACGGGCGGATCGTAAAGGAACAGATTAATCAACGGTGACACAGCATGATCGGCTTTCGCGTTAAACGCATTATCAAGTTGGGCATCAAGAGCCTGTGGATGCACCGGCTGCGTTCGACCCTGACGGCGCTGGGCATAATTTTCGGCGTGAGTTCGGTGATCGCGATGCTGGCTATCGGCGAGGGGGCCAGTCGAGACGCCCAGGAGAAGATAGCTCAGTTGGGCAGTCGGAACATCATAATCCGGACGGTTCAGCCGCCGGAGGACAAGTCGGCGGTCGGTCAGCAGCAGATCCTGAAGGAATACGGCCTTACATACAACGACGCGGAGCGTTTCCAGAACGGGATCCCCGACGTTCAGGTGATTGTGCCGAATCGCCGGCTCCTGCAACAGGCGCTTTACCGCAACAAGCGTGCGTCGATCGAGGTTATCGGGACGGTGCCGTGGTATACGGAGATATCACCGGTCAAGACGAAGTTCGGGCGGTTTCTGAGCTCGACGGACATGCACTATAAGCAAGGCGTTTGCGTAGTCGACGAGCGTGTTGTTCAGGAGATGTTCGGGTTCGATGATCCGCTGGGCCAGGACGTGAAGATCGCGACAGACTATTACCGCGTTGTGGGGGTGGCGACGGAACAGGCGTCGGGCAAGGGCTCGGATGGCACAGAGAAGGACTCGAGCGGGGCCAAGAAGGCTGGGGCAAACGTCGGGGGGATATATATTCCACTAACGACGGTGAAGGACCGCTTCGGCGAAATGACATTGCAGGCGAGTTCGGCGACGGGTATGTCGCTGGAGCGTGTTCAGTTGCAGGAGATCATCGTCCAGGTAAGCGACATCGAGCAGGTAATGCCAACCCGTCAGAGCGTGGAGACGCTTATCTCGCGGTTCCACAAGAAGAACGACTACGAGATAGTCGTGCCGCTGGAATTGATGCGTCAGGCGCGGGACTTCCAGCGGATCTTCACGATTGTGTTGGGTTCGATTGCGGCGATTTCGCTTCTGGTGGGCGGGATCGGCATCATGAATATCATGATGGCGACGGTCAGCGAGCTGACTCAGGC
Organism: Anaerohalosphaeraceae bacterium; assembly: GCA_041690555.1. GTDB lineage: Bacteria > Planctomycetota > Phycisphaerae > Sedimentisphaerales > Anaerohalosphaeraceae > JACZKQ01. The sequence goes on along the minus strand of JAWLHD010000400.1, from coordinate 32 downwards.
GATCGGTATTCGTCGAGCGTTAGGGGCCAAGA
>JAWLHD010000399.1:0-4462 GCA_041690555.1 Anaerohalosphaeraceae bacterium | reverse complement strand
CATCGCCCGGATCGATCGTGAAAGCCAGGACAAGTTTCAGCAGACGTTCGACGAGGTGCGGGCGAATTTTCAGGTGCTTTTCCGAAAGCTGTTCGGCGGGGGCAAGGCGGACATCTTCCTGGAGGACGCCAACAACGTCCTGGAATGCGGCATCGAGATCGTCGCGCGCCCGCCTGGCAAGGAAACGCGAAGCATCAGCCTGCTCAGCGGCGGCGAAAAGACAATGACGGCGATCGCGCTGCTGTTTGCGATCTTCAAGAGCAAACCGTCACCGTTCTGCGTCCTGGACGAGGTCGACGCCGCTCTTGACGAAGCCAACAACGAACGCTTCAACCTGATCGTGCAGGAATTCAAGAAAAGTTCGCAGTTCGTCATAATCACGCACTCGAAGCGCACGATGAGCATCGCCGACGTGCTCTTCGGGGTCACCATGCAGACGCAGGGCGTCAGCAAGAAGATCAGCGTGCAGTTCGATCAGGCCGAGACGGAACCCGATACTGCCGTGGCGTGATTGAGGACTGGCGCCTGCGGCGACGCATTTGCGGCGCAGGGAGCGGCGTTGGATCGATTCAAGATTGAAAGTGAGGGGCTTGCAAAGTCGTGGCAGCGCTACGACAGTGCGCATCTGCGTGATTATCTCGTCCGCGGCGTTGAAGACCCTCGCATCAACGTGCAAAGCATCCTGAGCCGCCATTTCCTTATCGAGCGTCTGTTCGGCAGGCGATTTGAGGCGGTCGCCTATGCTGAACTTCGATTCGCCATAGCCATGAACTGGCTGATGAAGACGGTCTCGACGTGTGCGCGCGTCGAGCAGTTGGGCGAGCTGCTTGATTCGCTGCTGGACGGTATCGAGATCGCAAACGGTACGAGGATTCCCGCGTATGTCCAGTCGATCTTCGATAGTCTGCCTTGTGAATGCAATGGCGTCATCGTCGCCAACTACGTCAACGAGGTGCTTATGTGGCCGCCGATGGAGCCGGTCGCCCTTCCGCTGCCCGAATCTGTTCTGAATACTTTTGCGGCGATATGGAAGGGTCTTCTCGTGGGTGAGTGTCCGGAGCGAATATCCGTGATCGAACCTGCCTGCGGATCCGCAAACGATTATCGTTTTCTTCACGCCTTCGGCATTGCGCCGCTGATCGATTATTGCGGCTTCGATCTGTGCGACAAGAATATCGCCAATGCACGACGGATGTTCGGCGATGCGAACTTCGGCTGCGCCAATGTGCTGGAGATAGGCCATGCCGACAAGTCGTTCGATTTCTGTTTTGTACACGATCTCTTCGAGCACCTCTCGCCGGCGGCTTTCGATCGCGCCGTCGAAGAGGTCGTGCGCGTTACGCGCAAGGCCTGCTGCCTGTCATTTTTTAACGCAGGCTGCAACCCCGAGCACATCGAGCGTCCCATAGAAGACTATCACTGGAACACGCTGAGCATCTCGCAAACCGAGAAACTTCTGCGGCGGCTGGGCTGCGAAACGGAGATCATCGGCATCGACCGGTGGCTGCGCCAGCAGTTTGAATGCGGCGATACCCACAACAAGCAGGCGTATACGGTCATCGCCACAATAAAAATTTGATCGCTTCGAATTTGTGTTTGAAAAGGCCTGAAGCCGCGTGTAGACTCTGCCGAAAATCTGCTCAGGATATGCACAGTGGCCAATAAACTCGATAAACATGTTTTGAAAAACGGCATGGTCATTCTTGGCGAGCCCATGCCTGGGGTAGGGTCCGCGGCGTTTGATTTTCTGGTGCCTTGCGGGGCGGCGATGCTTCCCGAGGGTCGGTGCGGAGCGGCGGCGGTGATCCAGGACTGGATTTTTCGAGGCGCCGGCGAACGCAACAGCCGTCAACTGATCGACGCCCTTGACGGACTCGGCCTGCACCGGAGCACGTCGGTTTCGACATATCACCTGGGACTTGGAGCGGCCCTGGAGGCAAGCAACCTTTCGGCGGCCCTGGAACTCTATGCGGACGTGATCCGCCGCCCGCGGCTTGAGGTGGACCAGTTTGAACTGTCTCGGCAACTGGCGGTACACGAGGTTATTGGTCTTGATGACGACCCCCGCCAGAAGGTGATGGTGCGGCTGTATGAGCAGTTCTACCCGGAACCGTTCGGACGGCCGGGCATCGGCAAGCTCGACGATCTCGAGGCGCTAAGGCCGCTGGACGCCGCCACGATCGTAGAGCGGACATTCGACCCGGCCGGTACGATCTTCTCTGTCGCGGGCAAGTACGATTTCGACGCAGTTTGCCGGCAGATGGAGCGGCTCTTCGAGGGCACGGGCGGCAAAGGGCGTCCCGAGATAACCCCAGGCAGCGCCGGCCAGCGGTATCTCCACGTTCCGCACGCAGGCGCACAGGTCCACATCGGATTGGTTACAAAGGCGCCGCCGATCACCAGCCAAAGATACTATGATATCAACGTCGCCGTCTCCGTCCTGTCGGGCGGAATGAGCAGCCGCCTGTTCACCGAGGTGCGTGAGAAGCGCGGCCTGTGCTACGCTGTGGGCGCTCGATACAGTACGCTCAAGGACATGGCGGGGATAAGCTGTTACGCGGGCACCACTCCGGAGAAGGCTCAGGAGACGATCGACGTGATCCGCGATGAATTCAATCGCCTGTGGGAGGGCATTACAAAGGATGAGTTGGAGCGGGCCAAGGTCGGCCTCGAGAGTTCGCTTATCATGCAGAGCGAATCGAGCAGCGCGCGGGCGGCGGGCATTGCATCGGACTATTTCCTGCTGGGTCGCGTACGGAGCCTCGACGAGATCAAGGAAAAGCTCGAGGCCACCAGCGTGCAATCGGTGATTGAGTGTCTTGCGGAGAATCGTTTCAAGGACTATACGCTGGTCACCATAGGCCCGCGCAAGATCGAATGGGAGTAGACAGGCCCCGTCGGCATAGTGCACCCGCACCGGGAAGGGATTATGGAGTTTAGAAAAACAACGCTTTCCAACGGAATGGCCATCGTCGGCGAGATCAACCCCGCCGCCCAGTCCGCGGCCGTGGGCTTCTTTGTCCGTACGGGCTCGCGAGACGAAACGCCGCAGATCAACGGCGTCTCGCATTTTCTCGAACATATGCTGTTCAAGGGCAACGACCGGCTCAGTGCGCTCGAGGTCAACGAGGCTTTCGACAGGACCGGCGCCAAGTTCAACGCATTCACCAGCGAGGAGAACACCGTCTATTATGCCGCCGTGCTGCCAAGGTTTCTGGCGGAGGTGACGGAACTATGGACCGAGCTGCTGCGCCCGGCGCTGCGGCAGAGCGATTTCGACATGGAAAAGAACGTCATCCTCGAAGAAATCGCCATGTACAAGGATACCCCGCACTTCGATGTCATGGACAAGTGCAGGGCGCTGCATTTCGGCGACCATCCGTGCGGCGCCAGCGTCCTGGGGACCAATGAGAGCATCATCGGTTTGACATCGGAGGCTATGCGGGGGTATTTCGATCTGCGGTATTCCCCGAATAACATCGTCGCGGCATGCTGCGGCAATCTCGATTTTGAGGCGACCTGCGAGCTGATCGAGAGGCAATGCGGCGACTGGAAGGCGACAGAGGCCGCACGTCCTCTTAGTTACTTCGGCGGAACTTTCCAGAAGCACAGAGAAGAAAGAGCCAATCTGGTTCGCGAGCATATATGCATGATGAGTGCGGGCATGGGGATGCAGGACCAGCGGCGGTTTGCGATGTCGCTTCTGGCGACGATCGTGGGCGACGACACCGGTTCGCGCTATTTCTGGGAACTGGTCGATCCGGCGATTGCCGAAACGGCGGTCATGCAGGCAGAGGCGATGGACGGAGTGGGCGCTATGTACAGCTACATACGGTGCAGCCCCAAGGACGCCCCTCGCGCAGGCGAAATCGTCCGGCACATCTTCGAAGACCTGGCAAGTACGGGGATCACTCCGGCAGAACTGGAGACAGCAAGGAATAAGGTGCTCAGCGCCTTGACCATCAAGAGCGAGCAGCCGATGGGCAGGCTCGTCAATCTGGGGTTCAACTGGGTGTACAGCCGGGAATATCGCAGCGTCGCTGACGATATTGCGTCCATCCGGGCGATAACTGTCGATGACGTTAATTCGCTGATCGGCGAGTTCGACTTGCGCAGCTTCACCAGCTACAGCATCGCACCAGAGGACGCCGCGGCGGCGACGTGACCGCGCCAGCCGCGAAAGAATAGCATTTTTTTAGCCGAACGGTGTAAACACGTCCAGTCGCGGCAATCGGACTTGATTTGTGTGGGGTTTGTGTTACAATCTTCATATCGGTTCGCAGTGAGGCGAATGCCTGAAAAGGTGAATTATCAACGGAGGATGACGTGAAAGACCAAAATAGTCGACCCGGCTCAGTGGATTCGGATATTCTTCAGGGTAAAGCTGATGTATTGAAGGCGGTCAAAGCCCTCGCTTCACAGGGCAGCGGCCCACCATCCGAAAAGCAAAACCTGAATATTG
>JAWLHD010000398.1:0-4463 GCA_041690555.1 Anaerohalosphaeraceae bacterium | reverse complement strand
GCCAGATCTGCTCCTGGACTGACTTTCAGATCGTGGCATATCAGATCGAACGCTCCGGACACAGGCTCAAAGACAAAGGTTCCCTGCATTCGGCCCACGGCAGGGTTCAGAAGCTGCTTGCCGAACGTGAAGGAATCACCCTCGCAGCCCACCTTGGCTGCGCCGTACACGGGCCCCAGGACCGTCAAGGTCCAGCCTTCCGGCAATGAACATGGCTCTTCTGCTACCAGCAACTTCACTTGCCGGCTTGCATACCCTCCTGTCCCATCAGAAAAGACAAAATGCAGCCGATAGACGTCCTCGGCGCCTTGAGAGGGTATAACGGCGGTGAAGAGGTTCCTCTCGATATTGCCTGGCTCTCCGGACCGACGATAAACCGACACGGGGAAGCCTTCCGGGTCGTGCGCCTCTAACGGAATAGATACCGTCTGCCCGGGCAGGCAGCGTACGGCGTCTCCGGTGATGCCAAGATCGACTTCAGGACGCCGATTCACATTAACCGGCAGGCGCTTCAGCCCCATCGCCTCGACCTGGCGGCGGGCCTCCTGAGAAAGACCGCCCGTTGGGAAGTAGTCGTCCGCCTCGTTCTCACCAGGCCAGTAGAAGTTGATGAACACTGGATTACTGGGCACAGGGAGCCCGTTGCTGGCGGTACAGATGACCGGGATCCGTCCCTTGGGCAACTTCGCATCATAGGCAACCCGTATGATGAAGACCCCCGGCGCCTCCTCCCTGATAACAACGTTCTGTTGGTTGGGATACAGCGCATGGCATTGGAATACGAGTTTTCTGTCCTGCAGATCATAGCTTCTGTTCAGATTTACCCGCACCTCTAATGTTTCGTCCCGGCCTCCCCAGAACCGCATATTGGTCAGGGAAAGACACTTCACCCGTTTGGCCAGATCCGCCCGGTCCACGATGACGCTGCCGGCCTTGGTGACTGTGAAGTGCTGCAATTCGGCAACCGCTATGGGCGGTGAGGCCTCCAGCCCTTGCGCCATATCCATCATGGCTTGAAGATGGCGCTGCTCATCATAGCCATGATAGTAGGCATTGGCCGGGCAGTAATGCGGGTGTGCAGGCGTGCCATGTGAACTGTACACGGGGCGATGCCGCAGTTCGTGCTCAAACGCCAGAGGACGACCGTGGGCATCCGTGTAGGGCAGAGCTGCCTTGAAGATCGTCAGCAGTACGATGGCGTAGGCGCCATGCCTCTTGAGGAGGTTCTTGGTGGTCCGGGGCATACATGCCCCCGCCACCATCATTTTGTAAAGTGCGTGAACCTCGCTGCCGGACTGGCCCAACGTGTGCAGGGAGTGGGCAAACAAGCCGTCGTAGAGATCACTGACCATATCCTCCTCCACGTCCCTGTAGGAGACATGGGACGGTGTTGCCCGGATACAATTGGCAAAGAAGAAGTGCCGTTCCGTATTGAGGTTATTGAACATATCATCCACGATAGCACGACCGCGGTCGGCATAGGACTGGCTGGTGAAATTCACCCCGAGTTGCAGCAATGTCTGCACGTCCTGGGCCGTCCGCATCGCGCCCGCATCGATGAACTGGCCCTTGAGAGCCCCCATGCGGGTGTGATGAGAATCGAGGCTCATGTAGACGTCATCCCAGAAGCCGGCCAGAGGTCTGTGGCCCAAGGGTTCGAGAATAAGATCGAGAACGCCTCTTCTCAGGCCCATCATCGGGTACGTCCGCAATTCCGTGGCGGGCGGCCCAAACGTGCCCTTGAAGTGCGGCTTGTCGATACTCACTGGGGAAGGATCAATCGCCCAGAGCTTCCACGCCGGGGCTGCATGGTAGGGATTCATGATCGTCCGCGGCGCACCTGCCGGCAGCGGCAGCAACTCTCTCAGAGCCCTGGCCGCAACGGTCTCCTGGGACTGTACCTCTTCAGCGGCTTCCAGTCCGGCCGTCAGAGCCAGGAGGCAGGACAAAAAAGCAGGTGCAAGAAACAAGGTTTTCATGTCTTCCCCTTCCGTGGCTTTGAGGACCACCAGTATGGATATGAGTATAAGCATCGGTAACTCAGGAGTCAAATGACGGGGCGACGAAGTCGCTGCCAGGTAAACTCGCAACATAGGGTGATGGCCGAGCAATCACGACCCGGCGACATCGGGACAGCTGGATACAGTCTGCTGGAATCGAAGACAAGATTGTATTTGATCCGGATGGCGACTTGAATTAGAGATGGAATTTATGGAGGAATCCTTTAGTTTCGGCTGTAATTGGCCGAGCTTAATAGGGTCCTTTCTTGATGGAAGCCCTCTGGGCCAGAGAAGCCGGGTTTGAGATACGTGCTCGCGACGTATTTATTCAAGCCCGGCTTTTTTCAACCTTTCTTCTCCAAGACACATCTTAAGGCCGAGATCTCACTTGTTTTGATCCGATAAGAGAGTGGCCGAGAATTGAACTGACGTTTCACATTGAAAGCACTTCATACCAAGAAAAGCCGGGTTTGTAAAAACGTGTTCGCGAGTAGGTTGAGGCTCGGCTTCATCTGCAAATATCTCTTCCACAAAATACCCTTGGCATGCTTATGGTACCTATCAGTACCTGGGACTACAAGGTCGAAGACGCCTCAGTGCGTCACATGGGGCCGATGTCGCAAGATTTGTATGACGCCTTTGAACTGAACGGGAATAATGAGACCATTTCCACGATTGACCCAGGCGGTCTATGCTTCGCCTCGATACAGGGACTGTATCAGATCATCGGTGAAAAGGACTCTGAGATTGCATTGGTTAAGCACGAGAACGAACAGATCAAACGCCGTCTGGCGGCAATCGAATCCCGGTTGGTGTTGGTTGGGCAGAGAAAAGACCTGTAGGTAAGGCGTACTGTCTTACCTGGCTGACAGGTCGGCGCAGACCAATTCCTCGTCATTTCGGGCATAGACGCATTTGTTGGCGAAGGCCGGGTGAGACCAGCAGACGCCGCCTCGCTGGCTGAGTTGAGCGGTGGTCGGGTCAATCAGCCTGGACCGGCTGATCTGGTGAAAACCCTCAGGCGACAGCCGGCTGATAATCAACTCGCCTCGCTCGTTGAACATCCAGATGTTGTCGATGTTGCGAACCATGTGGATCGTGGCCCAATTACTCTCAGGGACTGCGGAGCGGTCCTCCCAAAGTTGCTCGCCTGTATCGAGGCGAAGGCATCGAAGAACACCGCGACCATCGACGCCGTAGATGTGTTGCCTATCGATCAAGGGCGTGGACATCAGACAGTGCAGCGCAGCGGCTGATTCAGCTTCATCGCTGCGGCGGTGCCACATCAGATCGACAGACGCTTCTTGCTGACCGAGCCGCAACACAAGCGTTCCCTTGTGTGCGTCCGAGAATAAGAGCAGGTTGCCATGCAGTACAGGTGTGGCGATGGCGATCGGCCATCGCTCCCACGGAGTGGGGTATTGCCAGCAAAGGCGCCCGCTTGCCGGATCAAGTCCGACAATACGGTCGGCAGTCCAGCAGACGATTACATGGCGTCGGGCCTGCTCGATGAAGATCGGAGAGGAATACGAGAGCGCATCATCCAGCGCACGCCATTGCTCACGGCCGGTAACCTTGTCGAACGCTATCACACACGCGCCTTGCCGCCCGCCGATGGGCACGATGACGAGATTGCCTTCAATCAGGGGCGAACCGGAGATCCCCCAGACCGGGATGCGGGCCTTGTACTCCTGCCGGCAATCGCGTTTCCACAAGACCTTTCCGGATGCGGCATCGAGGCAGTGCAGATGGCCCACAGCCCCGAGCGCGTAGGCCCTGCCCTCGTGGATCGTAACCGAGCAGCGAGGCCCCGCCTGGTACTGCACACCCTGATAACGACAGTCGTATGCATAAGACCACAACTCTTTGCCTGTGTGAGCATCGAAACACAGCACCCGCTCCTGTGATTCGGGTTTTGCAACGCGATCCATGACGTAGACGCGTCCCTCGGCAACCGTGGGGCCGCTGTAACCGGCGCTGATTGGCATACGCCACTTGATCGGTAGCTGCGGCGATTCAAACCGTTCGATAATCCCGGTTTCCGTCCAGACCCCATCGCGCTTTGGCCCGCGCCATTGCGGCCAGTCGGCCCCAAAGGCTGTATTGGCCCCGGCCATAGCGGCGATGAGTATGCAGGCAGTCACGATCCTGTCAAACACTCTGTATATTGACATCTGAGTCTCCGTTTGTAGATCAATAAGTTGTTGCACCCGCGCCTGCGCACATAAGGCCCTCGCCAGAACTCCTGGACAAGACGATCTCCATGATACTGGAATACGCGGATTCATTTCAAGGAATCCGGTCGTCAGAAGAACTTAACTGACGCTATCCAAAGAATCAAGGCCATCAGAACAGGTCGTGGTTGCTGATTGCTGTCGGGGCGATGTCCATTCGTTCGGGACAATCGGCCTGCCCGATATCGCAGTATCGGCATTCGCCCCAACTGGGAACCTTGCGGGCGGG
>JAWLHD010000397.1:0-4468 GCA_041690555.1 Anaerohalosphaeraceae bacterium | reverse complement strand
ATGCTCCAGAAGCGCTATGGGGATTCGCTCCTGCAAGGCCTCGGTCCAATTGTCGCAAAGACCGTCGTCGGAACCGTTATCATGGGTCTCATCGCTGCAGCCGCCCTGTTCACGATGCGAAACCTGCCGCCGACCACCATGTCCGACATCATAAGGCTGGCTGTGGTCGTCCCATTATCGGCCGTTGTCTACCTGATCACCGCCAGATTGCTCAATAATGAAATGCTCGACCTCGTTCTTCCACGGACCCGCAAGTAAACTATTGCCCTTTTCAGGCGTATTAGGCCAGAGAGGCAATTATGATGTCGCCGGTTTTGAATACCAGGCAAATTTGCTGTTGTTTGACTTGCCCAATAGTCGCCGATATAATTGACGGCTGCGGCAGGTCGCTGTCTTTTCCAAGGGAGGTGTATCGTGAAAGTCGTTGACTTCTTACAGGAAAACTCGGCCCAATATGAACTGACGCAGCACCGTCCGACGTTTACGGCCCAGCAGATGGCTGCTGAAGAGCATGTGCCGGGCATGTACGTCGCCAAACCAGTGGTGGTCCGGGCGGACGATACATATTATTTGTGTGTCTTACCGGCCTGCTGCAAGATCGATTTGGACGCATTAAGAGCACAACTGGGTGCTGCACGCGTAGAACTGGCCGACGAGAGTGAGATGTCCGAACTTTTTCCGGACTGTGCTCTCGGTGCTGAACCGCCGTTCGGCGCACTCTATGGGCTGGAAACGATTACGGACAAGTCGCTTGAAGACGACGAGTTCATAGTGTTCCAGGCAGGTTCGCACGAAGAAGCCGTGAAGATGGACATGGCAGAGTACCGGCGGCTTGCGGAACCCAAGGTGCTCAGTTTCAGCTATCATTGCCGCTGAAACTGTCGTAGCGTGGCATGTGCATCCTGTTACAAGGTGGCGCCTGGCACAGTATTATGTGATGTGAATGAGTTTTGGAGACCTGAATGGTAAGCGCAAGATCCCTAAGTTCCTTCCTTGCGGCTGCGTTGTTTTCAGTTGCCGGTGTGCTTAACGCACAGACTTCCGAACCGCTGTTTTCCCCGCTTGTGGCGGAAACTTTCCACAAGACCGCTCGTGAGACAGTCTCTGACTCACAGGAACAGCTTGCTGTGGCCCGCGTCTTTCTGTCCGCCGCAGCCAAATTGAACACCCGCGCAGATTACTTGTATTCTGACGTCCTGGCGTTCGGCGCCGCCACTGCCGATCCCGATGAGGTCGAACCGATGATCCGCACCTTCACAAGGTATGCCGGCAGGAACTCCGACTTCGCCATTCTGCGAAAAACGGTGCGGTACTTCCTCTCGACCGCCGATTCGCGCAAGGCACGCGAGGATCTCCTCATGCGCTTGTTCATGATCGCCCGCGAGTCAAACCCCATGCTTGCTTCCGAGATCATTGCCGAATACGCCGGCCTGATGGAGGAAACGGCCAGGATCGATGATGCCCTGAAGAACTATGAGCAGGCCTGGTATTACAACAAGTACAACCAGCGGGCGTTCCTCCGCCTTGACGAACTGCTCCGTAAACAGGACCGCGGCCTAAACCCCGTCGCCTACGCTGCCAATATGCGGTTGGACATGGACCTACACCCCCTGGACCTGGATCGAGCATTAGCATTCGCCGGGTACTGCGACCGTCTCGGCGTCTACGACGTCGCTGCAGGCGCCTACGAATATGCCGCCGACCTCTTCGGCTATCTCAACGCCGGCAGTCCGCTGCCCGCCTCAATCTATCTGCCGTGGATGCTGGCATGTTACAATACCCCCAACATGCAGTCCAGGTGCCTCGATATCGCAGCCAGAGTACGCCGGACAGGCCGCTTTGACCTCCGGATGGAGGCTATCGCCGGTGCCGCCGAAAGTGCGGTTGGCAATAATGAGGTCGCGCAGCGAACTCTCGATAATGCGGCTCGCAAGGCCGCACAAATGCTGGACGCCGATGCTGTAGCCGGCGACGTCACAGCCCTGCATCTAGCCTGGTTCTACGCATTTGCCGACCCCAGCCCCGAGCAGGCCCTGGCCTGGGCCAATCGCGCCCTTGCCGCCGAACCCGACCGACCTGATGCGAAGGCACTGTTCGCCTACGCCCTCGCCATGACCGACCAGTATGACCTTGCCGCCACTTACTCTCAGCAAGCAGGCGATGCCGGTCAGATTGCCTTGCTCAGCCGCGCGGTTGTCGAGCTTTCGCAGAACAAGACCGACGCCGCCGTTGCATCCCTCAAACAGTCAATCGCCATTGATCCTGCCTCGCTTGCCGCTCAAAAGGCCCGCGCAATGCTCGACGATAACGGCTCCGAATACATCCCGCCCGTGTCGCCCCATCTCGTCCGCGAACAGTTGAAGAAAGAAGTCGGCGAACGCATCGTTCCCGCGTTTCGCCCCGCAAGGGACATCTTCTCCGCCAAACTCAATTTCAGGGGCTCCGAGTTCTCCTACGGCAGCGACATGTCGGCGACGCTGGTCATAACCAATGAATCCCAGCGGCCGCTTGTCATATCCGATGAAAGCCTGTTGACCGGCCGAATTCGCGTGGACGCCGATGTCAAAGGTGACATCAGCCAGCGTATAGAAAGACTGATCGACAGGCAAGTGGTGCCCGGCACGCCCATAGCGCCCGGCGACTACACCTCCGTCCCCCTGGACCTCATGACAGGTGCGCTCCGAAAGCTCCTGCTGTCCTTCCCGCAGGCCTCACTCGAAATCGAATTCACCGTTTACCTCGACCCGGTGATTGACCCCGCCGGACGCCTCGTCAACGCTCTGACCGAAGTTCCCCCCGTACGCACGCTCATCAAGAGGCAGGGCGTCAATCTCACCCGCGACTACCTAATGCAGCGACTCGACGCGCTCGCACGCGGCCAGGAGGGACAGAAAATACGCGCCGCCGAACTGTTCGCCGGTCTGCTCATTGAAAACGACCACATGGCCTCCGCTGGACCGGTATACAAATACATACGTGTCGAAAGACCCATACTCGTCGATGCCGTCAAGCGGTGCCTCGCCGACGACAACTGGAAGGTGCGCATAGAAACAATGGAAGCACTTACGCTTGCCGCCGGATTAGATTACGAACTTACAAGGGTCATGTCGAGTAATCTTAATGACCAGCGATGGCCGGTGAGGATGATGGCGATGTACATCCTTACCAGATTGCAGAATGACCAGTTCGCTCAGGTCCTCGATTGGGCCGCCCAACACGACGCCGAAGGTCTGGTCCGTCAGCTCGCAATCGAATTGGCCGCTGCCCGTAATGCCAAATAATGCGCAATTTCGCGCAAATTCGACGCAAAAACTTGTGCCTTTTCGAAAAAAAACCTTGTAGTTGCACGGGGGAATCTGTATCCTCCCACTTTTTACGCAAAATCTCCAACTGATTGAAAGGAAAAGCTAATGCCGGCAAGAGTAGATGGCGAAAAATGCACTGCTTGCGAGGCCTGCATCGAGGCATGCCCCAGCGAAGCTATAGTCATGACCGGGGAAACCGCCAAAGTTGAACCCGATAAGTGCGTCGATTGCGGCGTTTGCGTCGATGAATGCCCCGTCGAAGCAATTTCTATGGAGTAAACAACTCCGTGGCCCCATCGTCTAGGCAGGCCTAGGACACCGGGTTTTCAACCCGGCAACAGGGGTTCGAATCCCCTTGGGGCTATTATTTCTGATATCAAAAACGCGGTTTTTTGGGTTTGTGTTGCCATCACGTTGCCAGATTTGTTCCGATGTGTTTCCGCAGGTTCGGGGGTTTTGGCATCACTGGCGGCAGCACAAAAAACACTCAAATCCGGCAGCATCTGAACCGCAGCTTGTTCGGTTTCCTCAAACATGCGCCCATACAGGTTGGCTGTCAGTCTGGGGTCGCTGTGTCGTGCCAGCTTCTGGGTAACCAGGAACGGCACATTGCTATTTAGCAAAAACGAGATATAGCTACCCCGCAGCGAATGGAAAAAAATCTCGTTGCCTTCGCGGTCGAATAGCGGCAATTCCGCCGCTTTCAGATCGGCACGTATCCAATCGGCCAGGTTCCCAGGCCACTTGCCACCGCCGAAACTGAAAACATAATCCCCGTCTGATGCTCCTCGATGCTCTCTGAATTGTTTAAGGACGCTGCATACACTGGCTGGAAGGGGAAGCCGTGCCTCTAATGCGTTTTTCGTGGTGTCATCTTTCGCCAACACATAAGGTTGCTCGCCGTCAAGGTGTAGATCGCGCCACCTCAACAACAAGAGCTCTTTGCGCCGCAGACCCGATGACCCTGCCAGCAGATACAAAACCCCTCGCTCGCGGCCTGTAGTTCGGTTAATGACGGTGTTCTTGGCGATGGTGGTATGAATCAGCGTCAAGAATTGGTCCCTTGTCAAGACGCCTTTTGGCTTGCTGTCGCGGGCCCCTTTGTCGAGCTCAGCCAGTGGATTGCCGGGGAATCGGTGCCCGCCGTCGTCTGAGCACCCCCA
>JAWLHD010000396.1:0-4499 GCA_041690555.1 Anaerohalosphaeraceae bacterium | reverse complement strand
GAACGACACTTCCAGTGTCATCATCGCCGAAGCTCGCGCTCAGGGACAGATTATCACCGCCGCCTGAGTGCCCCTTCCGCCTCATTGAACCGCCTTGCCGACGATCGCTCCGATGTCGATCAGATACAACTGCCGACCGTTGCCTTCGTGCGGCGAATCAATGCAGACCTTCGTCCCGTCCGGGCTGAATCGCGGGTGTGTATCGCACCGCCACTCGCCGCTGTATTCGCGCGGCAGGTGAAATCCGCCCAGCGAAATGCGCTCGCCCGAAGCAACATTGTAAAGATAAACATTCTGCTCGCGATTGGACCCCTGAGGATACGTATCGTTCAATATCCATTCATTGCCCGGCAGATATGTGCAATGGCCGTTGTGCGTCATCACCCCCTTGCCCACTACCTCGACCCTGCCCGTCCCGTCCTCATAAAGATGAAACGCATTGCCGTGCGACGGATGCCACGCCCACGCCAGGATATGCTTCGGATCCCGCCAGATAAAATGCGACGTCTTGCCGTATGGGTCGATGCAGCGGATATCCGCCCCGTCAAGAGCCGCCGTGAACATGCGCGTGCGAAAACCCGACGTCGCCGGCGCATCCGGCGCGCGCCATCGATGCAGAAACTCGAACCGCGTGCCGTCGGTATTAAACAGCAAATGGTTGAACCAGTGCTTGCCCGCCAGACAATCCGCCGGATCCTGCTCATAAGCAATCTTCGCCACGTCCGCCAGCGAGATGATCAGCTTCGCCTCCCCCGTCTCCAGATCGACCAGCCATATGCCCGAATCCGCTGGCGCAAGCTCGTCCTTGTACGGGTCCGGCAGCCCCGCATATCCGTAGCCCGGCCGCATGTCCTGTATCCGCCGAAAGTCCGCCGAAACCGCAAACCTCCCGTCCGGACTCACCGTGTAGATCGCATGATTGATCGTCCGACGCCTGCCGGTGAACACGTCCACAATGCGGCACACATATCGACCGTCCTGCCGGTCGTTGTACAGAATCTCGCTCGCCGACCCGGGCCGCCACTGAAGCATGCACCCCTGCTGCCACCCCCACGCGCTTGACGTACCAAGATCGGTCCATTTGTCCCCGTCCTCAAGATCGATCATCCCAACCTTGATCACGTCGTCGGCCCTGGGACTGCGATGCTCAAAATCCACCTGCATCCCCAGCACGTACCGCCCCGTCGGATCGAACTGCAGCTTATCGTAATAAGCAAACCAGTGAAACTTCGGCCCTTTCGTTATCGCACGCACCGCGGGTATTTGCTGAGCTGTATCCGCACGGAGATAACCGACGCATGAGCATACAACAGCCAGCATGACGAGAAGAAATGTTCGATTATTCACAACAGAACTCCTTATTGCACAGCATTGTGTTTTTTCATGGCATCGCTGATTTCGCCCCAAGGCAGACTTTCCGGCGAACGATTACCCATAGACGCAAGCGCCGCAGCCGTGCCAGCAGCCTCGCCCATTGCTGCGGCATTGCCCGTAACGCGGTAGCTGGAATGCGCAACAAAATCCCCGCTGATACACCTCCCCGCCAACAAAAGCCCCTTTACGTCGAATGCAATAAGAGCACGATACGGAACATCGTATGGCTTCGCACGGACCCCTTCGCGCATGATGCCCTTGTCTTTAGTTGGATCCGTCGAATGTACGTCCACCGGAAAAGTGACCCTGCAGACGGCGTCGTCATGCTCTGCGCCGTTGATCAGGTCGTCAGTCGACACTTCATATATGCCCCGAATGCGCCGTCCTTCGCGCACACCGATATGCTCCGGCGTGGCGATGATGTGCATATCCTTCCAGCACCCCCCCAGCCTGACGAGCGCATCGACGATTCTGTGTATCTCCGCGCGTGCATTACACGTCGCCAGCGTTGTGCCCTCCGCCTCGTGAGCCTTGACTCCGTATTCGTGGTTCGTGGCCAGGCAGAACAAATGATCCCTGATACAGAAAAGGGTAGGCTGCGCATAAGATGGCGAAACGCCCGCCCGCTTCATTTCCTCAAGCAGCCTGGCCTTGGGGTTGCTCTCGCCCAGCGGCTCAGCAAGGCCGCGAACAAAAAACGCAACCTCTTTGGGAACCAGCCCCGTCAGAAGAGCCATCATGCTCATCGGCTGAACCACGCCTGTGCCCGGCCGACCTTCCGCGAACGTACACCCAGCCATCGTCGCAAGATCGCCGTCGCCGGTACAATCGACGAACATCTTCGCCCGCCATGCCTCGCGACCCGATTTTGATTCAGTCACCGCGACTCTCAGACGGTTGCCCTTATCCACGCCCGCCGCCGCAATTCGGGTGTGCAAACGAAACTTGACGCCCGCTTCTGCGCACATGGTTTCCAGCAGCAGTTTCATCGCCTCCACATCATATCCCACTGACCCTCCATATCGGGCAACGGCTCGGCGTGCTTCCAATCGTGTAATAATCTCGCGCATAATGCCGCCCTTATTACCCGAATCAAGAATCCAGCTCAGCAGTCCCGCCGTCCACATCCCGCCGAGGCACCCGTTGACCTCGATCAGCCGCGTCTTCGCTCCCGAACGAGCTGCCGCAATGGCTGCCGCCACGCCCGCCGGCCCGCCGCCGCAAACGACCACATCGATGTCCTCGACAACAGGCACATCCCGTGCCTCCTCATGCCAGACCTCGACGGTCTGTACCGTTCCGGTCCGTGCTGCGGCCCACGAGGCAAAACCCACACCGGCCGCGGCCCCAACCTGAATAAAATGCCTTCGATCAATTCTATTTGGCATGTAGTATTCTCCCTTCGAATGGCAATCCGACTATTTCATTCGCAGACGAAAATAAACCGGTGATTCGGTGCACTCGAAACTTACAACCCCATCCTCGTCGACGCCATACGACACGCTCGCGGCGCCTTGCCCCGTCAAAGGCATCCGCTCGGCACAGTAAGGAGTCACACCCGTCGTAATCGTCGCAGTAAACTCCCGGCCCACGCCCGTAGGCGACCACGCGACCACTATCTTCTCCCGCGGTTCGGCATGATGTTCATATTCATAGACATACAGATCGCCGCCACTCTCCGCAACGATCCGCGAAAATCGGTACTCACCCAACGTCCTGTAAAGATGCGAAACGGCGTAATAAGACGGCTTCGGCTGATAGTTCCGCGTCAGGCCGCTCGACCCGTGCACCTGCGGCGCATCCTCATCGTTGAACCAGTACATGTACGCCCTGTCCAGGGCCATCGCCGAAAACACCAGGTACGCGCGGACGAGGTAACGAGCCTGCTCCAGCTCCGTCGAGCCGACCCAGTCCTTAAAAGTACCCTCCTTCGGAGCCGGCTTGGTGGTCGCGTCCCAGCCGAACTCGGTAATCCATACCTCCTTGCCCGGCGCATTGCCGTCGCGCCACTCGATCATCGCCCGCGCTTTCTTCAAAAAATCAATCTCCCGATCCTCCGGGTAGCTCCTCCGCCACGTCGGCCAGCCCTGAACCTGAGCATAACTGTGAAAGTTAAGCACGTCGTATAGTCCCTCCAGACCCTTCACGCAGTCGACGCTCTTTGCATATTTCTCGCTTTCGCCCACCGTCAGTGCGCACGTCGCAATCTTCACCCCAGGATCACCCGCGCGAATCCCCTTGGCCATGTTTTCAAAGATCACGCGATACGCCGCATCAGGATAATCGCCCGGCTCGTTGCCAATCTCGATCGCCTCAACGAGGTTGCGATTACCAGGCCCGAAAAACCTCGCCAGCGAAAACCCGTACGTATGTGCATCGCGCGCCGGATCGACCCATGCCTCCGCCGCAAGCCCGCTGAACATAATGGACGCACTGATCGCATACCCCGCCTCCCTCCACGACCCGTACATCGTCTCCCAGTTCACGCGGTTGCGCGCAAACGGAAACGTCGGCCAGAAATCCGTATCCTTGCCCACGTCCCACGTCATGCCGTGATAATCCCGCACCAGCCGGCAAACGTCCTTGTACAGCTCCGGCTTGAACTGCACCGTGTGCACGCACATCCCCATAAAGTCCCGCATCACCGGCTTCGATGTCGCCCCCCGTGTCGACAACGTCGCCGTCAACATAAAAATCACACTAACAAGATAAGTGATCCGATGCCTCACTCAGCACCTCCGTAAAACCGACTCTTCAATTTCTGCGAATCCTCAGCCGAAGCACCGCATCGCCCTTCAACTGAACCTCTACACCCTTTTGCATCTGCCCACCGGAATACCTGCGACTCGATCCGGCGTCCACGTCCTCAACCGTGTAGCTTTCCCCCTCCTCAACGGTAAACCACTCCGGAAACTGGTTGATCCGCGGCCAGTCGATCGGCAGTTTCATGATCGTCTTGTGCCGAGGCGGATCGAACAGCAGAACGCCTCTCCACGGCTCCTCTGCCCGAATCGCCAGACAAAGCTCACCCCCAACCCGTTCCGCTCCGAACACCACGTCCTTTCGCCACGGCCGAACCGTAAACCCCTGCGTCTTCCACAGACAATACATAATCGTCGTCCGCG
>JAWLHD010000395.1:0-4505 GCA_041690555.1 Anaerohalosphaeraceae bacterium | reverse complement strand
AAGCCAGGCCCCCCGCCGCCGTCCGCAAAAACTGCCGCCTGTTCACCCGGAACCTTTCAATCACGCCGGCCGGTCTCGATACCTGTCGGGCAACGTCGTTCATGAATTTCAACTCCTAAAATGGGGCTTAGAATGTCCAGCCAAAAAAACTGAAGCTGTGAATCCCCACCGCCCGCCATGCACCATCGCTCTTGCAGCGGCCGCCGCCTGATCACAACTTCCAATAAAAACACCTGCCTGCGAAGGCAATTGTAGCAATCCACCAGCCCAGATACAACCCCACGCCCCCAAACCCAGGACTGGCGCATTCTCCTGAGTTCAGCATCCCAGGCCCGCCCCCCAGCGACCTGGCAGAGCAAAACGTTTGGGCAGAGGCAGACATTTGGAGCATCTGTTCGCCGCAGGGGGAATGCTTGCCTCTGCAGGCCCCGAACGGTTTTGCTCGCCCCTCCAATACCGCCTCGCCCCCTTAAGTCAATCTTTCGCGCCCCGAACCCTCCAGGCGCTAAGCCTCCGTTCAAGCAGCGCAAATGTCCCGTCGCGATCGATATCGTAGCACCGCAGAATCTTGCCCTTTCTGTTCGTGAACTTGTAAGCCAAATCCCACTCCACCTCCGGACAGTCCACCACCTCCCATTTCGCAAGTTCCGGTTCCACCAGCGCCGCAATGTCACCCAGATCATAAAACCCCTTCGTCGGGCTCTGGTACCACTTGTTCTCGAAACGGAACTCGTGAAGGTATGCCCCCAATGGCCCGTACTTCACCCATTCCCGCGACTCTTCCATCGGGCAGTAAAGATGTGTCCCGGTGTCAAACAGCACAAACGCCAAGTCCGAATGAAACACCAGCCTCGCCGCGCGCACATCGCCTGTAACGTTGAAGTTCCAGCACTGCTTCGGCCACCTCGTACGAAAATGCCAGAAGACCACGATCCGGTCCGCAATGCCCGGCTCCTTCAGGTATGCCGAGGCGATATTGCTCGCCGCTCCAAGCCCGATCACCCACAACGGATCCTCCGGCGCAGACGCCATCGCCCGCTCGATAATGAAGTCAACCCCCTCCGACTCCGACGCCTCGAACTGGTAACGCAGCGGCGCCGAACCCCGTTTCACCGGAATGCGCCCTGCCAGACCCGCCTTCTCGAGCACCGTCTCGATCAACCTTGCGGAGGCCTCAACGCTCCCCGTGCCCGCACCCGGTATGTCGTTATCGTAATTAGCCGCCACGAACCCCTCGATCTTGAAGCGTTCCGGACACACCATCGCCAAAGCAATCGCCCACACGTCATCGATCTCGTTCCGCGCATCCGTATCGATAATGACCCGCAGCGGTTCGTCCTTCGGAGGAATCACGGGCACCCTCCGCCCCGCCGCATCCCGACCGCGAACCAGGTCCCTCCGCTGCTTGTACGCATCGCCCCCGCCGCCCTCGCAGAACGCCGCCGAAACTGCCAGCATCACTGCCTGCACACACAACCAGTAGGTCTTCATCTTTGCTTCCTCTCATCACAAGGAACGATCTCACTGCCCCGACGCCGACTGCCGAATGCCCGACAGGCGACATTCTGTCTGCCGTGCGATATTATACACGAATCCATCTACCTCCTCCAGACCAACCAAAGCACCCCCCGTGAGCACTCGTTGTCATTGCGAACCGCCGACCCGGGTTCCATGAAGCATGCCAAAACAACTGGCTTGGCCATAATAGCCTCATACGAAGCTCTGCCGCTATGGCCGGGCCACCCTCAATTCGACACGCTCAGTCAACCTTGACAAAATGCACCACCGCCCGCTCCCCCGAACCAGTGTCGAAGAACAGCATGACCGGATAATGCTCATGGCTCATCCGCTCCCCGCAGTTGTCCCAACGCAGTCCCGCCGTTTGCATCACCCCTCGGCCGAACACCTCATCGTCCTGCTTAACAGCCCAGAATTGACTGGCCATGCAAGTAATCTCTCCTTGATCGACCGTCAGCTTGGCATATAACTCTGACATGTCCCAGGAGCACTTCCGCCGAACCGCCATTACCCTCGTCGACGCGGGCAAACTCATCCCGCGCCTCGCGGCCGCACTCCGCACGCCGTATACCGCATCGATCCTCGACAAAACCGTAAAAGCCAAAAACGCAAACACCAACAGAGCGCTGAACGTTCTTCCACGAATCTTCTTCCATTTACCCGCCCCGCGCCGCACTGACGCCCAAGAACAACCCGCATAATAACCGCACCAACCCCAACCAACAGCAAAAGTGTATTCACATGCCGCGCGTAAGACGTCTCAATGGTCGACGTCACGAAAAACCTCACCGCCGGCGGCCCAACCATCCCCGCCATCAACACGCACAAAACAACATCCAGCCCGACAGACACCTTCCTCATAACCTCTCGTCCTCCTCGTGCTTGTGCAGTAACTTAATATGACAGCGCTATAAGAATTCGATCTCTTTGGCTTTAGCGATCTTCCTTCTGCTGGCATAGGATGCCTCATTGCGTTGCTGGTAGTATTCACATACATGGGATTTCTGTTTCCATGAATAGGGGTACCTCTGCCATATCTTCCATGCCAGCGTATTGGCCACGTCGGCCACCTGCTCCAGTGTGATCCTTGGATTTTTCCCCCCGGAGCCGATGGGTTTGATCGGCCAGAAAATACATTGCCAAACGGCAGGCCAGCCAGTGTCGGATCAAGCTCGTGTACGTTCGCACCTCAAACGCCCCCAATCCGCATTCCTGTTTGGCGCGTTCAAACCATTTCTCCACATGCCAGCGGGAAAAAGCAACCTCCATCAGGGTCTCCAGTTTTTCTCCGGCAGGCGCATTGCTGACAAAATATTTGGTCTCGCCGGTTTGCGTATTCCAGGCCACAATCAGCCAATACGTGCGATCCGTGGGAACTGGGCAACTGGCCTTGCCGTCCTTGTGTGCGACCAGATACACCTGCGTGGATTTGATGTGCCAGACGCACTTGCCTCGGGTCGTCTCCTTAATCACCATTTTACGCCAGGGCTGACCATAAAAGGTCGGA
The DNA here is from genome assembly GCA_041690555.1 of Anaerohalosphaeraceae bacterium. Taxonomy (GTDB): domain Bacteria; phylum Planctomycetota; class Phycisphaerae; order Sedimentisphaerales; family Anaerohalosphaeraceae; genus JACZKQ01. The sequence continues at coordinate 1,480 of JAWLHD010000395.1, read as the reverse complement.
CTGTGAGAAATAATCTTATCCACACGATGCGAGGCGTGCTCGGCCCGATGGGATTTCCAGGCCGGCCGTTTGACCCACACCCGGAAATTGGCGGGAACCTCACCGATCCCCTTCTGCCCAAGACGATCCAATTCAAAAGTAAACTCAGGGATTCTGCCGAATTCTTCATCATACGTAACATAATCAAACCGCAGCCCCTGGGCCATGCCCCGCTCCATCTGCTCGATGCCGATTTTCCATTTGGGGCGATAGGTGATTTTATCCGGTAGGCCAGCACGCCGGCAGCGATCTCGATCTGCATCCCAGCTTTCGGGCAGATACAAATCGCTGGCCACAACACAACTGAAGGGGTTCATGGGATCGTTGTCCGTGTAAAGCAGGTGCTGACCAACAACGCAATTATCCTTCTTGCCGGTTTCGCCGCACCACTGACGCTGCACGCCGGGTGTGTGTTTTCCCTGCTTGGCATGGGCGGAGGCGTCCAGAACACCGATGGCCCGCTGCCCGTGTTGACGGTTAACCACCTCACGAACGAGAACCCGGTCGGCACGCTCATGGTCCCAGGCAAATAACGCGAGAAATTCCTGTAATGTCCGAACGGGCACACCGCTTGCCAGCGCAATTGGCTCAATGGATTTACGCTTCAAATCAGCCATCAGGCCAAGGATGTACTTTTGCAGGTAGCTGAAAGTCTTGTCTCGCTTGAAGCAATGGCGAACCTTCTCCAGAAACTCCGCCAGCGCCGGCTCCAAGGATGCCAACTGGTCGTAATCCATAACCACGCTCTCCAAATTGTACGCCTTTGAAGAGTTCATCGGCTCAGCCCTGTGGTTTTCTTGAGCAAAATCAGCGCTGTCATATTAAGAATCCTCTGCGTATTGTCTTCGCACTCCTGACCGTATTCGTCGATCCAATCCTTGTCCTCATGCGCATCGATCATCCGCCGGACGACTTTCTTCCAGCCGCGCTGCAGGGCAGCTCTGCCCGGCACGATTCTTCGCCTTCACATCCGCGCCGGCACCGATCAGGGATGCCACCATATCCACGTCTAAGTCCCGTATGGCGCAGAACAGCAAGGGATCCTCGAACGGGCGATGCGCATTCGCATCCGCACCAACCTCGATTAAAAGACGCCTCCCTCAGAAGTTGGGCTTGGAGGGGGGGAGCGGCTGGCAAGTCGCGGGGCTGGAGTTGTCGGAAACAGGGGCGCGGGGTCGTGATAAGGGCGATCTGTGCGCGTTGGGGGCGACAAAACCGATGCAAAAAGGCCAAACACATGGCGCAACAGACTCCAAAGCAGCCCGGCCGCGTTTTTTCAGCGCCGTCAGCGCGCGGAACAGGTTCCAGTTCGAGGATCTCGATGAGGGCTACGACTGCGGCGCGGGCCCGACGGAAAGCCAATGCGGCACATTGACCGCCCGTGTAAAGGGCCCAGGCATGCGTTGGGACAGCGATAATGCCGAGGCCCTGCTGGCCTTGG
>JAWLHD010000394.1:0-4507 GCA_041690555.1 Anaerohalosphaeraceae bacterium | reverse complement strand
GCAAGGCGCTTCACACCGCCCGCGGCCATCTCAAATGTCTCCCGCAGCTTGCTGCTGACCTTGCCCATTGCCCCGCTGTTCATGTTGCTGACGGCATTCTGGAAGATACAAAGCGAAGTCCGCAGCTCGTGGGCTATCGTCGATACAAACGCCGTCTTCATTCGATCCTTGTCCTGGAGCACCTCGTTGGCCGCTGCAAGCTGACGCTGTGCCTCGATTCGCTGAGTCACGTCCTCCGTTATAATCGTTGCGCCGCCGGGGAATGGCGAGATCGTAGTCGACAGGATTTTTTCGCCGTACTTCTGATCAGGAAACCGCCTTGTCTGGCCAATCCTTATGCATTCCTTGAGTTCGGCGTACATGTCGTGCTCGTAACGCCCCGCATAGTCCTTGAAAATCACATCGCCTTCTTTGGGAAGGCGGTCTCCACTCTCCCGCTTGGCTTTATTGAATGTGACAATCCTGCCGTCGTTGTCCACGATGATCGTCTGGCATGGGTTATAATCGAACAATGCGCGATTGAACGCCTCACTCTGGCGAAGCTCCATCTCTGCCTTCTTACGCTCCGTTACGTTTTCGGTAATAATGATCGCCCCTCCGGGAAAGGGCGCGATCGTTGTGCTCAGTATCTTGTTGACGTATTTCTGTTCGTCAAAAACCTTCGTGCGCCCGGTTCGCATACATTCCATCAGTTCGGAATACATGTCGATTTCATACTTGGCCGCGTAATCCTTGAAGACGATATCGCCCTGTGACGGCAGCCGATCGCCCGATTCCCTCTTTGCGCGGTTGAAGGTTACAATCCGTCCTTCTCTGTCCACTACAATTGCCTGGCAAGGGTTATACTCGAAAAAGGCTTCGTAAAGCTGCTGATTCTTGTTTGCAGAAACTCCCTGTGTCGGCGCCGTCACATCCGAAGAGATCATTGCGTACTCCATTGCGTTATCAGACCATCACACAGAATGCTTGTGTCGATACCTATTTCGAACGCTCCACGGCTTGGCTTAACCTGAAATAGGCCAAGGTTTCTCCATTGAGCTGGCGCCTATAACAACATTGAAAAAACCGCAACGGGCAAACCATCTGCGCAAACGCTCCCCATACTTTTTGCCGCCGACGACGCTGTCTTGACTAAATCCCCGAAAGCCAGTGCACCGCCAGAATCGCCAAATCCGCCAGATCCACCGCGCAATCCCCGTTTATATCCCCCGCCACAATCCTCTCGCACACCGCCCCGCCGAACCACGACATGCTTGCCTCCGCCGTCCTCCCGTACGCACCCATGTTCACCACCCCGCCATTCGGAAACGCCTCATGCATGATCGCATCTCGCGGGTCGCCCGCATCGATGCACGGACTCGTCACCCCATCCCGCACCCATGCCTTCTTCGCCGCATCCCAACGCCCCGCCTGCGACCTCAAATGATAATCCCCCGCGCTCGAATCCGCAAACAACGGATCCGCATCGATATTGCCCGGCCCCAAGTAGAACTCGTCATCCCAGCACACAATCCCGTCCGCATTCAATTCATCGACGTCACAGTACGACACCGCGCCCCAAACCCCGTCGCCCGTCCAGATCTGTGAACCCTCGTCCGCAGAGTTCCGCCACAGGATACATCCGGACAGGTTCAGGCTGCAGTAGTGACTGTAGGCAGTCGCGCCGCCGCGATTTCCGCCGTTGTTCCCGGCGAAAACACACTGCTGCAGAGTCAGACGATGATTGAAACCGTCGATTGCCCCACCCGCGAAGCCCGCCGCATTACCTGTGAAGATCGAATTCTCTACGCTAACGCTGTTGTACGAGAAAGAGAAGGCGCCACCGCGTGCCTCAGCGAAATTGTTTGTGAAGATGGATTGTGAAATCTCCAGATCCGTTTGCGAAGCGTCAATCGCTCCGCCGCCGTACCCCACATTGCCTGAAAACCGGCACTGAACAATTCGGATCAGACCGCGATGGATATGGTCAATCGAAGATGTCCACAGACCTGCGCCGTACGCTGCCGGGGCAGTACGGTCTGAATAACCACCCGTCACCGTCAGCCCTTCGAGCACAACGGTTCCCGCCAGGCCACGGGCCGTGAGAACATGGTAGCAATTGTCCCCTCGCGTCGGATTATCGAACGCATTCTCCGCCTTCAAGGCCGCATCGTTGCCGGCCAGATCGCCGCTGAGAATCGTCTCATATCGCTTGATGTTGCGTTCATCGGGGTCAACCGCCCCAAAACCCGCGAACCCGCCCCGGATGACAGTGCCGTCTTTCAAAACGAAGCTCGACTCCCGCCCGCCGTTTGGACCGGCGGGCCTGTAGATGCCTTGCGCAACGTGGATCTCCTGACCCTGCCCGGCCGCCGCCAGCGCACTCTGAAGTTCCGTGAACGCATCGCCCCAGCTCGAACCGTCGTTGTTCCCAACCGCGCTGTCGTCCACATAGACAAACCGCCCCCCAAACCACGACTTGCTCGCCTCGGCCGTCCCGCCGTAAGCGCCCATGTTAATCACCCCGCCGTTTGGAAACGGCTCATGCATGATCGCACTCCGCGGATCCCCCGCATCGATGCACGGACTCGTAACATAATCCTGCACCCACAAACCACTTACCGGATCGTATCTGCCCCCTTGCGACTTGAGGTGGTAGTTTCCCAATACAAAAGACGAAGGCCTGCCCTGTGCGTCGGTCTCCCAGTAACCGGGCGAGGCAAAGAGCGGATCCACATCTATGCTGGTAAAGAATACAGCCGGCAAGTGCCAGCTAGGCTCATTCGCCCAGATGATACAGTTTCGGATTGGCCCATTACAGTTATCGATTGGACCAAAAGCAAGGCTGGCGATGTTGTATGCAATAGTACAGTTCTCAATAACGGCATCGCAAAAACTAAGTGCACCCGCACCCTCGCATCCGCCTGCTCGATTCCCGACGATGACGTTATTGCGAATCATTCCGTTGCATTCGTAAAGCCCTCCGCCGCCCTGCCAGCACTGAGATGTGTTGCCGGCGATAGTATTCTTCTCGATAACGCCGTCACAATAGGAGATCCCACCGCCATTCCAGGCATGATTCTGGACGATGGTGTTATAACGAATCGTAGCATGAGTATGATTGTCTTCCGACCCGTCGCATATCCCGCCCCCGCATGTATCCCATGTGGAATGCCCGTTTCGAATCGTGAAGCCCGCAAGAGCACACGCAGCGTTCTCCGTCCCCGCAAATGTAACCACTGAATCGAGTTGCCGCCCATCGATGATCGTCGAAGCAGCCACCCGCGGGTCCCTCGGACCACTGCTCGTTACGATGATATTCTTGCCTTTGAAGTTGATGTTTTCCAAGTACACGCCTTCTGCCACGACAACCCTGTCGCCGTCGCTTGACTCATCGATCGCCGCCTGAATAGTCGCGTAATCTCCCGGAACGTACAGGCTTGCTCCCTCCAGCACTCCGCAACCCAGCAAAACGACCGCAACCCCCATCCACAATGCCCCTGCGGTTCCCCAATGACTCGCTCCGATCATGGCGATATCCCCTTAAGAAATGGACTTTTCTCTTTCCTAATATCCAAGAGAGTACCGCAAAACCCCGGTCGTAACATAATTTTTCTGCGGGTATGCCAAAAATCCGCAAAATGTTAAACTGGGCAAGCTTTTCTGCGGAATTCACACCGACTTGCTTCAGGAATGACCGGCAACAAACCTCCCCAACCCCCTCGAACCATGCCAGAGCCCCCGCTAATCCTCCAGGGCAAAAGGCGACGAACCCGAACTCGTCGGCCCCGCCGGCGGCACCGCTACGGGCGTCGGAGCCACCATCTGTCGCCACGCGCTCATCTGCGCCGTCCACCGCGGCCTCGCCGCCGTCGGCTTGATGCCGCCAAGGGCCTCCACAATCGCCGCCTTCGTCGCCGGGTTGATATCGCGAAGCCCGAGAAAAGCCCCTATCCGGGCAATGAAGGCGTCATCAGCAGCCACGTCGCGGATAGCCAGCCGGTCGCCGATCAATTGCGCAGCTCGCGCTGCATCCGCAGTCTGCAGGTAAGCTTCCAAAAGAAGCAACTGAAGTTTCTCCTTCTCCACACTATCCGTGGCGCCTGCCAGCAGCAGGTTGCAGTAAGAAATCACCTTCGCATAATCACCCCGCTGGCTGTACCATTCGCAAAGGTCCGTCCGCACTGCGCGAAGCAATACCGAATCCTGCTCACCTTCCGCCTTCTTCTCAGCGATCTCCAGAAGATCGCGCGCATGGTTGTATTTATCCTCACCAGCCGCCACCTTCTTGGCCCAGTCATATGCAGCCTTCGCGTCGTCGCGAAGCACAATGTCACGCATTGCATGCCACGCAGTCTCAGCCTCCCCATTGCCGTTGATCCGCTCCGCAAGCCACGCCGCGTCCTCCGGTCCACCTAACTCGCCGGCGAGCCGAACAACAGTGCGACGAACAACCAGGCTCGCATCGTTAGCCAGACCCAGGTCCTTTAACAGTCGAAACGCCGACGTACGATCTATGTTGACAAGA
>JAWLHD010000393.1:0-4516 GCA_041690555.1 Anaerohalosphaeraceae bacterium | reverse complement strand
GCGGATCGATCATATTGCAGGCTACGTCGATGGTCTTGATATGTGGCGACGGTTCGAAGCCCAAGGCATCACAGGAGTGATCAGAGGGGATCAGGGGTTCGGGTGGAAAGGTCGCAGTAGCGAGTCGAGCACGAGAGTGAGTCTAGGCTGTGGTTTGTGTTCGGATTTCAAGAACCTCGCTAACGTGATCGAGCAGTTCGGATTTGCGCCTCAGGAGCTCCCCCTGGAATTACAGAAGGCTGGATCGGAGAGTGACGATGGATGGCGTGATCGGATTCACCATTCATACCGATTACCTACAGTATTGGCTGCGCTTTCCGATCTAAAGTATTCGTACGTAGAAGTGATTAATCCGCTGCTTTCGAAAAGGGTGCTTGATGTTGTGCGAAGCCTCCCGGGAGGTCTACGGACAGACAAGTACTTGTTTAAGAGGCTTGTGGCGGAGGTGGGGCCTGATTTGGGATTTAGCAATCAAAAGGCTAATTCATCGGCGCCGGATATTTTTAGAGACCCGGGCTTCGTCAAGTTGCTTAGAATGGAAATGGAAAGCGAATACGCACAACGCCTCTTGGGAGACGAGTTCATAAAAAGGATTCGGGATGGAATCAAAAGCGAAACAAGAGGGCGTAGCGGCTACAGGCAATACACGAGCAAGATGGGCAAGCGCATAATCCCAGGGTTTATGAAATCGGTCGTGCGCGACCGGTTTGCGAAGCCTGAGATCGACAACAATGTCTTGGCGTTCAGGGTGTTTACAATTGTAAGAATGCACAAGATGCTTACAGCCGATGCCGGTAGATTGGGGGTGTCTCGCAACGTGTAGATAGGGAAGGGGGATCCGCTTGTGCATGCATTGGCAATTGGGGGCGGGTGAGTGCAGGGCGACAGGGAATACCCGATGGGTCACCCAGGAACGCGACTTGACAGAGGTGCTCTACAGACACCACCAGAGGGCGATCACCGTTTTGGCGAGCGCTAAGTCGGTTCTAGTGAACCTGTTGCGGCGGAGTCGGGCGGCGCAAGACTCCGAAATGGAAGCGCGCCGAAGCTGCACGCGCGCACGACGCGACGAGCATGGCCGAACGGTTGGGACGCGGTGCTCGTGCGGGGTAGCACTAACGCATGCACCGGGAGTTGAAGAAACTCAAGGGCCGATTGGAACAGGTGGTCGGCGATCTGGAGCTGAGCGCGGCCGCGTGGGAGGTGGTTCCGGAGGCCATTACTCAAAAGCTGGCGCTGCCGCTTCGTCTCCTCACCCAACAACGGAGGGATTCGAACAAGTTGTACAGCCTGCACGTGCCTGAGGTGGAGTGCGATTAGGCGCACAAGCGCTATGAGGTCGGCATGTTGGCCAGCCGGAAAAAGCCGTTCATCCTCGCCGCCCATGCCTTACTCGGAAGGCCCTACGATGGCCACACCCCGTTGCGCTCACTGGCCCAGGCCCCCTTGAACGGAGGAGTCAAGATCAAGACTGCGGTGGCAGACAAAGGCTATCGGGTTCACGAAGCCCGGTGGGGTGCCCGGATCGTGGTGCCGGGACAGCACCGTGGGCCGCCGGCAAAACGCCGCTGGCGCCGCACGCGGTTGCGCCGGCGCCGCCTGATCGAGGCACTGATCGAACGGATGAAGGCTGATGAACTGCAACTGGCTCAAGGGTACCGCCGGCGATGCGATGCACGCGATCCTCTGTGCCGCCGGCCAAAGCCTCCGCTTGCTGCCGCGAGCGAACGCCGCTTTTTTGCACCTCAATGCACATACGCCTCGGGCGTGGTTCCGATCGCTCTGGGGGTCCCGGCTTAATCCGTTGCCTGGCTTAGAAGCTTGACCGATTACGGCATGCAACTTTACGGCCTTACTCCCAGAAAACGGTATTCTTCAAGACCGATTAAGTACTGTGCGGGGATACTCGCAAGGATTGATATGAACAAATTAGCAAAAACAGTCGCGCGGTTGAAGGAAGGCGTCCGTTCCCGGCTTGAGGCCGACGAACGGAGGATTTGTTTTAGCCACGTTCCAAAATGCGGTGGTTCATCCATTGGCCCTAGCCTCTCCCGGCAGATGTACAGCTTTTGGGAAAGGAGGGCTCTGCCAAGATTTTCCATCAACATCAGGGCTAGCGAAAGAACCGCCCGCGCGCTAGGCAACCCCATAGTAAACGTTAGAGAGGAAGTGCTTGCTTACATCCTTTCAAACTCCGACCACAGAATGGCTGGGGGCCATGTGGCCTGCCGGCCTGCTCTGGTGAAGGCTTACAGCAAGGAATGGCAGTTTGTGACTGTGTTGCGGGACCCAGTGCAACGTTGGTTATCTGAGTTTGTTTATAATACGCTCAAATCATCGGATTGGGCTAAGAATAGTCTTCCGATCAAGGAGTATGTCGAGTCGACAACCGGGCAGTACGTCGGGGCGACATTTCTTCGTTATTTTTCCAGCATGCCAGATACCGACATACACAACAGCATGGACTACGTGGATGAAGCTGAAGAGAACCTCGCGAGTTTTGCAGTGGTTGGGATTTTGGAAGATTTGGATAGATTTTCCCACGATATTCACCTGAGGTTCGGCAAAAGAATTCGAATCCCCGTGTCGAACCAAAGCCCAAGCAATGCGATGAAAAGCGAGCTGCTCAAGGACGATGCATTAATGAATCGTATCAGGGAGCTTTGTGAAGCGGATTCACTTCTCTATCAGCGAATTAGGGAGCGGGTAATGAGTCGGCCTTGAAAACACCACAACGGAATCGGTTTGGCGACCGCGCCCATCGCTGTCTACCACAGGGAGGTCCTTGGAAATATCTTTACACTATAGGCGCAACGCAAGCGAACATCCAAAGCGACTCGGAAATTATGCGAACGCGTTTGTTCGGTACATGCAAGGCCTCACTTGAAGCACGCATCTAAGCTGCATATGCTGCCGTGTCTGAAGAGTGGAACACTCGCGGACCGTGTGATCGTCAAAGACTGTGCGGAATATGTCCGTGGTTCTGAAGAACCTGTCGCGGCGGAATGGTGCGGCGCAACAGCCGGAAATGGAAGCGCGCCGAAGCTGCACGCGCGTACGACGCGACGAGCATGGCCGAACCGTTGGGACGCTGTGCTCGTGCGGGGTGGCACTAACGCATGCACCGGAAGTTCAAGACCTTACAGGCACGATTGGGTCGCGTTGTACGCCGTTCCGGAGCCCACGACGCCAGAACTGGCGCTGGCGCACGGTCTCACCAACCAGGAACGGACGGGTTCCAATAAACAGTATACCTGCACGTACCCGAAATGGCATGTGTGAGGGAGGTCGAGGCGCGCAAGCGCTACGAGTTTGGCGTGGTCGCGAGCCTCAGAAAGGCGTTCATTCTGTCAGTGCATGCCTTGACTCGAAGGTCCTACGTCGGCCGCGTACTGATGCGATCGCTGGCGATATTTCGTGTGTTCCAGTCTCACATCAAAGCAATACTTCCGAGCACCAATAGATGCCGGTACCGTCGTGGGTCCCGGCGACAGCGACCCCGGACTCCGAATGCCCTTAGTGCATCAGCCATTCTTCTCTGTCATAATCCCGGCGCATAATAAGGCACCATACCTTAGCCGATCCATTGGCTGTGTTTTAGATCAGAGCTTCGAAGACTACGAAGTTTTGGTGGTCGACGATGCGTCGACTGACGGGAGCCGGGAAATCCTCCGTCGATTCGACGATTCCCGCCTCAGATTATTTCGTCGTGACCAACCCGGCCCCGGCGGATACGCCGCCAGAAATCTCGGTATAAAGGAAGCGCGCGGACGATGGGTGGCGTTTCTGGATGCCGATGACGAGTGGCTCCCTGACCATCTGAGTGCGTTGCACAATCTCGCCTCACACCCGCACACGCTCGTGGCCTCAACGGCGTGGGTGACGAATCATGACGATGGGCGCGTGATGCCTTCATCTTTCTCATGCCGTTATGCTGAAACTGAGATTCTCCGCCTGTCATTTAGAGATTTTCTTAAGGAAACGGCCAGCAAGCGCTCGCCGATTTGGACCGGGGTTGCCGCAGCAGAGCGATCGCTCATTGCAAAGTTGGGCGGTTTCCCGGAGTCTTGCAAGAGGGGTGGTGATGTCGCCACGTGGCTTCTTTTGGTCCACACAGCGCAATCTATCCTCTGTGCGACCAAAAGGACGGCAGTCTACCATCGAGAGGTTTCGGATGTTACGCGCTTTACCCCACTAGAAGTAGCAAATAATTGTGTATATTTAGCGTGCAAGAGACTGTTGTCGGAAATCAATGACAAAAGTGAGCGGCGTCTTCTAATGCGGTTTTCTAATTCTTATGTCAAGAATGGTCTCAATAAACGGCGCGTAAACGGTGAACTGCGCTTCTCCGATTGCGGTTTCCATTACTTTTGGGCCGACCCCCGCCATCACCTATTTCTACGCGCTTGCAGCTTATTGCCATCTTGGGCCCAGAAGTATGGGTTCCGTGCCTATAAAATGGCTAAGGATTCCCTAGTAGCCCGATGAGCCCCATTAATTGGCTTTCCATCGTTTC
>JAWLHD010000392.1:0-4529 GCA_041690555.1 Anaerohalosphaeraceae bacterium | reverse complement strand
GTTCTTGTGAATACTCACCTTGCAACGGTTTGCAAAACCGTTATCCGTGGGTTCGAATCCCACCGCCGCCTATCCTGTTTGTACCCGCAAATCTACAATATTACGCCTCTCCTCTCCTCCACTGTCCAATCCAAAAACTCTTTGTGCTTTAGCAATATGCTGCACCCGTTCCCCGAATGGTGGGCTATATTGTAAAAAGTACCGTTTGTTTGTTTCGTACCTGTCCGACACACACGAAATCCCGAGGAAAGACGCAATTATGGCAAAGCAATACAGACACGGTCATCTCTTGGCGCTATTGTGCGGATGCGTGCTGTTGCTGGCGCGCCCTTGCAGCCCGCTTGTCATCACCGAGATCATGTTTCACCCGGCCGAGGTCGCCGGCACGCCCGCCGCAGAAGAAAACCTCGAATACATCGAACTGTATAACGATCGCGCCGTCACCGAAGACGTCGCCGGATACGCCTTCACCCGAGGCATAAGCTACACATTTCCCGGCGGCGCGACGATCCCACCCAAGACCTACGTTGTAGTGGCCAGGAACCCTGCTGCAGTCGAGGCCGCTTATGGCATCACGGGCGTCCATGGCCCATTCACAGGCGCCCTGGACAACGACGGCGAGCAGATCGAACTCTCCAGCGACAACGGCGGCATCATCATCTCCCTACGCTACAACGACACCCACCCCTGGTACCCAGCCGCCGATGGCGCCGGCCATTCGCTCACTCTCGTCAAGCTCGCCGGCGACCCCGAGCAAGCCTCCTCATGGGCCCCCAGCACCCTCATCGGCGGAACACCCGGCGCACCAGACCCCGGCCCCGGCGCACTCGGTAGCCTTATCATCAACGAACTGCTCACCAACAGCGACGCCGCACCCGGCCTGGACTGGATCGAAATCTACAACCCCGGCCCCACCGCTATGGACCTCACCAGCGTATATCTCAGCGACTCCAGATCCAACCTGCTCGGCAAGTACAGGTTTCCCCCCGGCATCCTTCTTCAGCCCGGCCAGTTCATCGGCGTCGATCAGTCCTCATTCGGCTTCGGCCTCAGCGCCGCCGGCGAAACCGTCTTCCTCACCGCCGCAACCGGCAACCCCGCCCGGCCCCTGCGAGTGCTCGACGCCGTCCGCTTCGGCGCAGTCGAACCCGACGTCACCCTCGGCAGGTATCCCGACGGCGACAATCGCATCACAGCCTTGAGCGCCCCAACGCGAGGCTTGCCCAACGCCCGACCCCTTCAGCGGCCCATCGTCATCAACGAAATCATGTATCACCACGGCTCCCGCGATCCCCAATACGAATTCGTCGAACTCTACAACCGAAGCGCCTCCCCCGTCTCCTTGGCCGGCTGGTCCTTCACCGACGGCGTCGAATACGAATTCCCGTCCGGCGCAGCAATCGCCGCCTACGCTTACGCAGTAGTCGCAGCCGACCCCCAACTGCTCGCAGCCGCCTACGACAACCTGGTCGCCGGCGTCAATCTCTTCGGCCCCTACACCGGCCGACTCGACAACCACAGCGAGCGCATAAGACTCTCACTGCCCGCCGCCGAGATCAACCCCGCAACCGGCAAACCCTACCCCATCACCGCCGACGAAGTCACGTACTGCGACGGCGGCCGATGGCCAATTTGGCCCGACGGCCGAGGCGCAAGCCTCGAACTCCGCGACCCCTTCAGCGACAACGATTCCCCCGATGCATGGGCCGCAAGCGACGAAAGCACAAACGCCCAATGGCAGCAGTTCTTCTTCACAATCCAGGCCAGCGACTCCACCTTCACACACGACGCTATCGACATGTTCGAACTCATCCTCCTAAACCGCTGCGACGTCCTCCTCGACGACCTCCAGCTCATCGTCAACGGCACAAACCGCCTGAACAACGGCGGCTTCGAAAGCGGCCAGTCCTCCTGGAACTTCCTCGGCAACCACGTCCAGTCCTTCATCACCACCCACGATGCCCGCTCAGGCGCCCGCTCACTTCACCTCAGGGCAACCGGCCACGGAGACCCCGGCGCAAACCGCGTCAACCAATCCATCGCCCAAGTCACCGCCGGCACGGTAACCTTCACCGGATACGCCAAGTGGCTCCGAGGTTCCCGACACCTCCTGCTCCGCACATCGCGCCAGCTCGCACCCATCCAGCCGCCCCGACCCGCCTATGTCTGCGAGCTCGCAATGCCAATGAACCTCGGCACCCCCGGCCGCCGCAACACCGCATATATAGCCAACCGCGGCCCGGACATTGCGCACGTCACGCATACACCCGTCATCCCGGCCGCCAATCAGCAGATCATCATCACCGCCCGCGTAACCGACAACGACCCCGTCTCCGCTGTCACGCTGTACTACCGCTCCGAAGGCCAGGCCGCCTTCACCCCCGCCCAGATGAATGACAACGCAGCCGCGCCCGACGCCATCGCCAATGACGGCGTCTACACCGCCGCCATCCCCGGCGCCGCCGCCGGCACCATGCGCGCCTTCTATATCGTCGCCTCCGACGGCACGGCCCAGAACCGCTTCCCCGCACGCCTCGAAGACACCGCCCCCGTCCCGGATCGAACCTGCCTCGTCCGCGTCGCAGACCTCTCCGTCAGCTCCGCCTTTGCAAGATACCGTATCTGGATGTCTAACGACGTCCTGAATACCTTCAAATCGCGACCAAACCTCTCCAACGAACTGCTCGACTGCACCTTCGTCTACAACGAAACCGAAGTCTTCTACAACGCCGCCATCCGCCACCGCGGCAGTCCCTGGACACGAAGCGGCTCCAACCGCGCCCCCATCCCCGGCGACAGCATCGGATTCCGCATCGAGTTCAACCCGGACCGCAGATTCCGCGCGCGCGAAGAGATAAACCTCGACGGAACCGAAGGCCCACTCCGCGGCCCGCTCCAGGAACGCGCCGCCTACTGGCTCTACCGCAAAATGGGCCTTCACTACTCCACTCAGGAATACGTCTGGCCCATCCTCAACGGCCTTACACATCACACCTATGAAGACGTCCTCAAGATCGACGGCGCCTATGTCAACGCATGGTTCCCCGACGACAGCGACGGCTGCCTCCACAAGATCGACGACTACTTCGAATACAACTTCAATGGCACGAACTTCCAGAACCTCGACGAAGGCCTGATCCACGACGCAACCCACCCGCTGCTAAAGGAGACATACCGCTGGAGCTTCGAAAAGCGTTCCCACCGCGAAGACGACGAATGGACCCCTCTGCTGAACCTCGCCGAGATGATGAACACGCCCCCCGACAGTTCGCAGTACGAAGCCAACATCGAATCCGTCATCGACCCCACCGGCCTCATCATGGCGCTCGCCATCCGCCGCGTCATCGGAGACTGGGACAGCTACGGCTTCCTGCGCGGCAAGAATTACTGCCTATACTACGCTCCGCGCGCCGATAAATGGTCGCTGATCCCGTGGGACATCGACTACGGATTCGGCTCCGGCGCTGGCGCAACCACCGTCATCTACGGCGTCGCCCCCTGGTTCCCCGAAATCGTCGCCCTGCTCGACCATCGAAAATACAAACGTATCTACGAACAATCGCTCGCCGAACTCGTCGCCGGCCCGTTCCAAACCAGGCACGGAACCGCCGACCCCCCTACCGAATTCGACCGCTTCCTCGACGACGCTGCAAACGCCAGAATCGCCGACGGCCTCGGCGACACCGCCTTCATCGACAGATGGAACGAAATAAAGACTTTCGTCGCCCAGCGCCGCGCCTACATACTCGAACAACTCCCCGCCGACCGCTTTGAGATCACCACCAACAACGGCCGCGACTTCTCCGCACCGCAAGGCGAACTAATCCTCACCGGCATCGCCCCCGCCGAGGTCACCCAAATCACCGTCAACGGCACGCTCGCACCCGCCGATCTTTCACCCGCCGGCGTCTTCTCCATAACAGTCACCGTCCTCCTCGGACCCAACGTATACAACCTCCAGGGCTGCAACGCCCAGGGCCTGCCCGTCCCCGACGCCGCCGACTCAATCACCATAACCGGCCTGCCAGCATACTCCCCGTCCGACTTCAACCAGGACAACTTAACAGACGCCGCCGACCTCACCTTCCTCGCCGACCGCTGGCTGAACACCTGCACACCCCCGCAATTCTGCCAGGGAACAGACCTGAACAAAAACACAAGAGTCGACCTCCCGGACCTCGCCATCTTCGCCGGCAACTGGCTGAAAAACCACCCCCACGAATAAAACAACCAAAACACCAAACAAGCGTTCCACCGCACCAAGCACCTCACGCCCGCCCCGCCCCTGCGCCCGAACGTCCTCCATCCTCAAAACCTTAACCCACGTTCCGCAGTTAAGGTGTTAAAAAATCTTTCTTGCCGACAATTGCCGCCAAGAGCGGATCACAGCGGAGATCGTCGTGATCGTTGAGGTCTTTATAACCCAGGCGAAGACCGTATACACGTTGGGCGACCAGGTCCTCGACCGTATGTTCGATCAAATCGGCATCACGGTGATCGGTGAAGCAGGCGGCGAAACGGGAAATTAT
>JAWLHD010000391.1:0-4534 GCA_041690555.1 Anaerohalosphaeraceae bacterium | reverse complement strand
ACCGGCTCGCTGACGGCGCCGTGCTCTTCAATCCAGGCTGCGTCCACATTCAAGTCTCTGACTTTTGCCTCGTTGCTGTAGGTAATCCACCCGCATTTAAAAAAGGCGGTTGCGCCGGGCATGTCGGTGATCATCTTGCCGAGGAGCCCGCCGGTGCAGGACTCGGCTACGCAAAGTGTTTTGCCGCATTGGGTGAGGACGCGGCCGACTACCTCGGCGAGCGTCTGGTCGTCTTGGCCGTAGACGATGTCGCCCAGGAGGTCGCGAAGTTCATCCTGCCGGCATTGGGCCATCCGCTCGGCGGCGGCTCTTTCAGGGGCTGAAGCAACGACGTGGACTGTTACCACGCCCGCTGAGGCGGTGGTGTTGACGAGGGGATTTCGCCCTCTTTCCATGCGATCTCCGAGGATGGCGGCAATGGCGGACTCTCCTGTGCCGTAACACATGAGTTTGCGTGTGACCACGCCCTGGCCGTGGGCGATTTCTTTGAGTCGTGCGGCAAGATGCTCGGCGAACATATTTTTCATCTCGACGGGCACGCCGGGCATGCAGGCAATGAATTTGCCGCGGGTTTGAACGGCGATTCCAGGGGCTGTTCCGATGCTGTTTACAAGTGCTTGTGCCCCGGCGGGAAGAAACGCCTGGACCCGGTTGGTGTTGGACATTTCACGGCCGATACGCGCGAAAAACGCTGATATCTGATCGAACAGTGCCTGGTGGAATTCGAGCTTGACCCCAAGGAAGTCGGCAAGCGCCTGTCGTGTGAGGTCGTCTCCTGTAGGTCCGAGTCCGCCGGTTACAAGGACAATGTCCGCAGCGTCGGTCGCCATCTTGAAAGCATCAACAATAGCCTGTACATCGTCGCCGATGGTCAGAATACTACCGGTGGCGACGCCGCAGGACAACAACTCCCTGCAAAGATATGAGGCATTGGTGTCGACTTTTGTACCAGTCAGGAGTTCATTGCCGATGCTGATGACGGCGGCCGACTTCATCGCGCGCCCACCTTGATCAGTGCTTTGACAACGCCGTCCTGATAGCCGGCGACCAGATCGAAGGCTTCTTTGGATTGGTCGAAGGCAAAGCGATGCGTAATCATGAAATCCACGGATGCGCGACCCGAGGCGATCAGGTCTATTGCCTGCTGCGTACAGCCATTCTGTCGCCGCACATTGACAATCGTTATCTCTTTGCGGCGAATCCTGTCGATGCTGAAACATACCTGTTCGGCGCGAGGTATGCCGACGATCATCAGCGTACCGCCGGGGCGAAGCAATTCAATGCCCTGATTGAGCGTTTCCTGCTGCCCGGCACATTCGTATACGATATCCAGCCCGAAGGGCTCTCTGTCGTCGATGGCCTCGACGATGTTTTCCTTATCGGGGTTGCCCGTCCAGACAGCGCCGGCATCGGCGGCGACAGCAAGGCGCCGGTCGATCCGGTCGGTCATATAGGCAATGTCAACACCCTGCGCCCCAGCCGCGACAAGGCAACTGAGGCCGATGGGGCCGCAGCCAAGTATGGCGATCTTTGCGCCGTTAGCCGCCGGCGAGCGTTTGACGGCGTAAACACCGATTGCAAACGGCTCACACAGGACCGCCTGCTCCGTAGTGATTGCGCCATGTGTGGGAAAACAGCTCTTTTGCGGCATGACGATGTATTCGCTGAGGCAGCCGGGACCCTGTCCGGGGGTTCCCAGGAAGCTGAGATTCCGGCAGGTGTTTTCGCGACCCATCCGGCACTGGTCGCACTCATCACACCAGGAGGCGGGATCCACGACAATAGTATCGCCGGGTTTGACGCTTGTAACCGCAGACCCGACATCCGCCACCGTTGCCGCACATTCGTGGCCAACTATGTAGGGGTACTGCACCACCTGCGAGCCAATTCTGCCTGTCTCGTAGTAGTGAACGTCGCTTCCGCAGACGCCGACCAGATCGATTTTGAGCAGCACGTCGGTATCATTTTTAATAGCCGGATCGCTGACCTCGCGAGACTCCATCTGCCTGATACCGGTTAAGACCTGCGCCTTCAAATTGAGACTCCCTAACCATTACAAAGAATAAGACGCCGCATCACACATTGAAGCGGAAATTGATAATGTCGCCGTCCTGGACGATGTACGATTTGCCTTCAAGTCGAACCTTGCCGGCGGCCTTGCAGGCCTTCTCGTCGCCGAGCGTTCTGAGGTCGTCATAGGCGATGGTTTCGGCGCGTATGAAGCCTCTTTTTATGTCGCTGTGGACCTTGCCGGCGGCATCGTGTGCGGTTGTTCCCCGGCGTATCGGCCAGGCGCGAACCTCGTCCTTGCCGACCGTCAGGAAGCTGATGAGCCCCAGGGCGGAGTAGCAGCTCTGCACGAAGCGTTTTGCAGCAGGTTCGTTAATCCCGATGTCGGCCATAAACTCCGCGCGGCTGGCTTCGTCCAGTTGGGCCAGTTCGCTCTCGAGCGTTGCGCAGAGGGTGATGACCTGCACTTCAGGCGCGACGACATCGCCAAGGTCCATGTTCTCGCCGGCGCGGTCTTCGGAAACATTGACAACCACCATAATCGGCTTGAGCGTTAGAAACCCCAGCGACCTGACAAGGTCCAGTTCGTTTTCGTCCTTTATCACCGTGCTGAGGGGCTTCTCGGCTTCGAGGGCCTCCTGGAGTTTCAACTGGACAGCGAGTTCGGCCTTGTCATGGGCCTGCGTTTTCGTGGGTTTGTGCACCTGTTTGGCGAGTCGGTCGACGCGCGTCGCGACGAGCTCCAGATCGGACAGCAGGAACTCGGTCTTGATATCCGCCAGGGACCTTGCAGCATCGGTTTGCCCGTCGAACGCACGGACGACAATGACGAACATGTCCACGGTGCGAACCTGGTTGAATAGCCTCCTGGCGGCAGCCCGTGTGTGCTCGTCCGTGAACGACATGCCGGGCAGATCGAGACAATCAATCGTGGCATGAACGGTTTTCTTGGGCTGATACAAATCGGTGAGCCAGTCAAGCCGCTCGTCGGGCAC
The DNA here is from genome assembly GCA_041690555.1 of Anaerohalosphaeraceae bacterium. Taxonomy (GTDB): domain Bacteria; phylum Planctomycetota; class Phycisphaerae; order Sedimentisphaerales; family Anaerohalosphaeraceae; genus JACZKQ01. Next base: position 1,529 of record JAWLHD010000391.1, on the reverse strand, counting down.
GGGCACGACGACCTCTTCGACCGCAACGGAACCGGGCGGCGGCACCGGCCTGCCGCTTATAGCCGAGACCAGCGTGCTCTTGCCCGACTGCATCAGGCCGGCAATTGCAACTTTCATCTATCGGACCTCATTATCATAAACGCTGTTGCCGTGTGCATCGTAGGCTACAATCACCGGGAACTGCTCCAGCACGAGCCGTCGAATCGCTTCGGTTCCGAGATCTTCATAGGCGACAACCTCCGATGCAACAATGTGCCTGCTCAGGAGGGCGCCCGCCCCGCCGACTGCCGAAAAATGGATTGCCTGGTACTGCTTCAGGGCCTCGCGGACTGTTTCGTTTCGATAGCCTTTGCCGATCATGCCTTTCAGGCCGGCGGCTATTAGTTTTGGACTAAAAGCATCCATTCGAGAGGCCGTGGTCGGACCGGCTGATCCTATCGGGCGATCAGGGGGCGCCGGCGTGGGTCCGACAAAATAAATCACCGCTCCACGCAGGTCAATCGGCAAGACCCCGTCGAGATCAAGCAGTTTGCAGAGCCGCTGATGCGCCATATCGCGAGCCGAGTATACGGGTCCGCTGATTGCCACCTCATCGCCTGCCTGCAACGACCGCACAGCCGCTTCCGTCAGCGGCGTATTTAGCTGGATTGCTCGGCTCATTTATGTACCTTAGGCGTTCGAATATAAACCGACATTCTACAGAGTTGCAGGCCCGTTCGCGAGTCAAAAACGCCTCCGAACACGCGAAAGTGCGCCTAAATCCCGGCGATGAGCCTCATCCGGCGTCGCCAAACCGCCGACATCCTTCTTAGTGAGGATTTTACTTCTTGCATGCTCGGAGGCAATTGGTATAAGAGAGATATGCCCAAATACCCCATATATCTCGACCTGAGCGGTCGTCGCGTCGTCGTGATCGGCGCCGGCGCGGTTGCAGCACGCAAAGTCCTGTCGCTCAGCGCCACAGGCGCGCGTGTTGTCGTGGTCGCCGAACATGCAACCGCGACCTTCGAAGAGGCTTGCAGCGGAACCAATATCGAGTTGATTCTGAGCAGTTATTCGAAGGACTACCTGGCGGAAGCCGTGCTTGCCATCGCGGCAACCAACGACAGCGTTTTGAACAATCGCATTTACAAAGACTGCCAGCAGCTCGAGGTTCTGTGCAATGTCGTCGACGAGCCGGGACTGTGCGATTTCTACGTGCCCGCCGTCGTAGATCGTGGTTCGCTTCAAATCGCTATCGGCACGGACGGCAAATGCCCGGCATACGCGGGGCACCTGAGGCAGAAAATCGAAGAGATGTTCACGGAGCAGCACGGCCGATTCGTGGAGGCCCTTGACGTCGTGCGCAAGCAGATCATCGCCGTGGTTGAGGATTCGGCGGAGCGAAAGGCGATTCTTGGCGAGATGGTAAAGGACGAATCGTTCGAATACTTCGTTCAAAACGGCGAAAGCGCCTGGCAGGAGCGCGCCCGCGGCCTTATCGGGGCATACAAGCCAATGTAGTTACCTCGGAAAGGCCGGCTCTGGCT
>JAWLHD010000390.1:0-4534 GCA_041690555.1 Anaerohalosphaeraceae bacterium | reverse complement strand
CGGTGTGCCTCTACAATCAGGGAGGTCTGTCGAAATGTTATTATATCTACTCACAGGAGCACGATGACAAGCTCGTGCTTGCCGAGCAGGGACCAGGCAGGTGGGTCCAGCGTCCACAGGACAGTCTCGGCAATGTCACTCTCGACGGCGGTCACGACAGCACAATTGCAGAGAAGGAAAACGGCATAATGGCGGGTACGCTCTTTCCTTACACCGAGACGGCAAAGCTTTATCATTGCCCGGCCGACAGACGATCTTTGGTCAGCATTCAAACACGCGGCAAAGGTCCTTACAGAAGTTATGCGATGCCTGCCGGAGCCAACAGCCCGGATGGCACTAACGGGTGGACAGACAGCGGAATCACCATCGCCGGCAATCGGATGTACCCGGTTCGTAAGTACAGCGACTTTAAGACTCCGGGCAGTAAATACATATTTGTGGAAGAGAATTACACTCACAAATCGGGCACCGACACGTCGCTGCCGCCCAACGCGGGCTATAATAATGGCGTATGGAGCTTCTGGAGTGGTAATTCATATACCGCCTGGTGGGACCCGCTGGCGCCTTGGCACAATGATAGAACAAATCTCGGTTATGCCGATGGGCATGCCGAGAAGCATGTGTGGCGCGATCAGCGAACCGTCAAGTTTGCGTATGATCGCTTTTCCGTGGAATGGGACCAGCCCGGCAATCCGGATCAGGAGTACATGTCCAGGGCCTACCCGTGCCGCAGAGGGTAGTTGGCATCAAGTCTAATCAATGCCGAAGGCTAACGTTTCTTGATCCGGGCTAATCATCGGCGGTCAGTTGCGTGAGGAACGCGTTTGCCTCCGCAATAGAGGCCTCCATGGCCTTAATGAGGCCGCCGACATCGGCTTCCACGTTCGCCAATTCGCCCTTCAATGATGCGACCGCCTGCGCGTTCAGATTGTGTTTGAGAAACAGCACTTGATCGCGAAACACGACCAATACAGGCTCTATCCGAGCTTCAGCCCGCTTCATGGCCGCGATAAGTACATCATAGCGTTCGCGAGTCTCCTGGAGCTTCTTTTCGCTGGCGCGGCGCAAAGACGCATCTTTGTATTGTTTCAGTTCCGCCTTCCACTCGTCGAACAGGTCCTTGGCGACGCTTTCCACGTCGGCGATCCGCTTGCGTACGGCTGTCGCCTTGCTTTCGCTGCGGTCCAGATCGGCCTTGAGTTTGTCATATTTCTCCTGGAGCTTGCCGCCGTCCTGCGTCACCACCGCGTTAAATCGCTCCAGCGCAGATGCAAACTGTTCCTTTGCCTCCGTCTGGGCGTCGCGAGCATCCGCAACCCGGCTGACGAGCAGGTCGCGCTTGTGCTTGCCGAACATCTCCATCGTCTTGTAGTAGGCCGAGTCGCAGCCGGCCGAAAAACATAACAGAAAAACAACCGCGCCCAACATTTGCGCAAACATCCTGTTCATGGCTTATCTCCCTTTAAACGGATGGCAGTCATAATCCTTCTTCAAGTGTAACCTGCCCTGATTCGCTCGTCAAATCATTCCACAGACGTCCATTGTCCTGTTGCGCAGTCAAGCGCCCATGCCGTCTGCCATTTGAGAACCGGTTGACCGTCTTGCCAAACCAATATAGCTTGATGTTCCAGTTCCACGCGCCCGGCCTGGTTTCGTAGCCGACCCACCAGAACGTACTGTTCTGGCGAATCATGTTGCCGCCGTTACACCAGATTTCATTGCCCGCAGTGTCTTGCCACACAGTCTCATTACGGATAACAGCATTACCGGCGGGTCCGGCCGCCGACAAACCGGCGACAATCATTATTGCCGCGTAACACATAAAGAACCTTTCCGGCATCGAACCAGAGCCTGTTTGTAACGACCGTACATCCTGTCTGATATTCTACGCGCTCCCTGGATTCCCACAACCCCAAAGGCTCCAGGACCGAGAAAATCTGCGGCTCTGAAGTTAAAGCATAATTTTTTTGCGAAATTGGCAGAATTTCATTTGCAAAGTTAGGCAAAGCGAACTATATTAGTTTTAGTGAACTTGTTGTGTCAGTGCGAAAAGAAAGAGAGCGGTAATGACAACTTCTGGACTAAGGCATCTCAGTGCTTCCCTTGAGGATTATCTGGAGGCGATTCTGAACCTGTCGGCGGGTGAGGAGGTCGCCCGCTCAAAGGATATTGCCGTCGCGCTGAACGTTGCCAGGCCCTCGGTAACGGGGGCCTTGAAAATGTTAGCCAAAAAAGACCTCATCAACTACAAACCCTATGGCTATGTCACCTTGACACCAGCCGGCATGGCGGCCGCTCAGAAAGTGGCTCGCAAACATGACATTCTTAAGTCTTTTTTTTCCGACGTGCTGGGGCTTGACGATGCCGTTGCCCAGGACGCCGCATGCAAGGCTGAGCATGCCCTGGAATCTCACATTGTCAGGAGACTCGGCGATTTCAGTGAGTTCATCACTCGCATGAGTAGCGGCGTAAACGTAGCCGAGCAGTTTCACAGGTTTCTTGCCGGCGGCCGCGGCAGGGGGGCTCACAATGCTTGAAAAGACGCAGATGCCGCTTTCCAGTGTCCCAACAGGTCAGAAGGTTCGACTGGCTAACATCCATGCCGGCAACGGTCTCAAGAGCCGCCTGGCCGCAATGGGCATGGTGCCAAATACCGAAATGCTCGTAATCAGCAACGGCTCTCCCGGCCCCTTTGTTGTCGCCGTCAAAGGCTGTCGTATTGCGCTCGGGCGGGGAATGGCGCGCAAGGTCATGGTCCGGAACACCCTCAGGCAAGAATCGCCATGATGCAGAACATAAAGATTGCGCTTGCGGGCAATCCGAACAGCGGCAAGACCACGATATTCAACTCACTCACCGGAGCCCGGCAGCACGTTGGCAATTACCCAGGGGTGACGGTCGAAAAGAAGCAGGGGACCTGCCGCCGTAACGGTGTGCGCATTGAGGTGGTGGACCTGCCCGGCACCTACAGCCTGACCGCCTACAGCGTCGAGGAGCTTGTTGCCCGCAACTTCATCATTAACGAAAACCCGGACGTCGTGGTCGACATCCTTGATTCCTCGAATCTGGAACGCAATCTTTATCTCGCCACGCAGCTCATGGAATTGAACGTGCCGCTGGTGCTCGGGTTCAACATGAGCGATGTTGCCAGGCAGCGGGGGCTTGTTTTTGACATACCCAGGCTCTCGCAGTTGTTGGGGGTGCCGATTGTACCTATGGTCGGCAACCGCGGCGAAGGTGTCGACGAACTCCTCGATGCCGTCCTTCGGGTTGCCGATGCGCCGGCCGTCGCCGCCCCCCGCCCAATTCATTACGGCGAGGAGATTGAGGAGGAGTTGACTCGTATAGAGCAGGAGTTGGACGCTCAGCCGCCGCAGAAATGCAAGTGCCCCAGAAGATGGATTGCCCTGAAGCTGCTGGAGAATGACGAGCAGATCATTGATCTGTGCCACTCTCCCCGGTTGCTGGAAACCGTAAGCCTCAGTCGGGAGCACCTGACCGCCGTCTTCGGGGATGATCCCGAAACTATCATCGCCGAAAGGCGATACGGATTCATATCCGGCGCCTGCCAGGAGGCCGTTAAAAGCAGTACCGAGCTTCGGCACGACATGTCCGACAAGGCCGACGCCGTACTGACCCACGCGATACTCGGACTGCCGATCTTCATTGCTCTCATGTATCTGGTTTTTCAGCTTACATTCACGCTGGGCGAGTACCCGATGCGGTGGTTGGAAGCCTTCTTCGCCCTTGCAGGCGAGTCGCTTACTGCATGGTGGCCCGGCCAGCCGGGTCCGCTGCATTCGCTGGTTGTCGACGGCATAATAGGCGGCGTCGGCGGCGTGATTGTCTTTCTGCCAAACATTCTGCTTCTGTTTCTGGCTATCGCCTTCCTCGAGGACACCGGGTACATGGCCCGCGCCGCATTCATCATGGACCATATCATGCACAAGATCGGTCTGCACGGCAAGAGCTTCATCCCAATGCTCATAGGCTTTGGCTGTTCCGTCCCTGCCATTATGGCCACGCGCATACTCGAAAACCGCCGCAATCGCCTCACGACAATTATGGTGATTCCGCTTGTCAGTTGCGGCGCACGCTTCCCCATCTATATGATGATCATACCCGCCTTTTTTCCGGACCACAGGGGACTTGTGCTGGCCTCAGTCTACTTCATTGGCATTGTACTGGCGATTGTCCTGGCTCGCCTCCTCCGTCTGACGCTTCTAAGGGGAGAGACGCTTCCATTCGTGATGGAACTGCCGCTCTACCGCCTGCCAACCATCCGCGGCCTGCTTATCCACACCTGGCAGCGGGGCTGGATGTACGTCCGCAAAGCCGGTACTGTAATACTGGCGATCTCCATAGTTATCTGGGCGGCGAGCAGCTACCCCAAGGTGGATGCCGACGCCGTTCGCGGCCTGTCGGCGGACGAGACCCGTACGGTTCAACTCCAGCACTCGGTAGTCGGGCGCATCGGCAAGGCGATGGCGCCGGCAATGAAGCCGTTGGGCTTCGACTGGCGAATCAGCACCTC
>JAWLHD010000389.1:0-4562 GCA_041690555.1 Anaerohalosphaeraceae bacterium | reverse complement strand
CCCTCTCATCCGCCCCCCCTTCGTACACACCCCCCCGCTTCGCATTGCACCTGACCGTGCGGCGGTTATTCACATTTTATCCACAAAGCGGCCGCCCTAAAACCCTCGTGAAGACCCTTATAACGCATATCCTGTCACTTTCTTGCGAACAGGCATTTCGCTCTCCGCAGATAGCAAAATCCTGCACCTTAGCACAGTGTTTGCCCCTATGCCGCCTGTCTATACCCACGGGTATTTTTTCATCATTTTTCCTGTTTGTTTCTCTGGCTTGCACAACAAAACTGGTTATATTGTGGCTTTCGTCGTAGTCGCGGACAATCCCTTTTCAAACTGGAAGACGGAAGGAATACTGTGGGCAAACTGACGGCAATTGGAGAATCGGTGCATGCGTCCATACCCCGAACCGGTGAGGTAATGAAAGTCCTTGCCGCTGCCGGTCCCGACGCATATGAAGCACCCGGCGAGGCGCTCGATTACATCAAATCGTTAATCACCGGCCAGGCCGAAAACGGTGCAGCATACATCGCAGTCAACGTGGATGCCTTCGGCGAGAGCGATCCGGCAGCCGCCGTCGAGATGATGCGGCATTACGCAAAGCTCGTGCGAAAATGGGGCAGCGGCGTGCCCCTTTGCATCGACAGCAGCAACGATGACGTCCTTGAAGCTGGCCTCGAAGAGTGGCACAACACAGACCAACCGGTAGGTCCGCCACTCGTCAATTCTATCAAAGTCTACACCGCCGACCGAATGATGCCGCTCAGGCAGCACCGCCAATTCGCCTTCGTCGGCCTGCTCATGAGCGAGAGCAAGGCCGCGGGTCCCGGCGGCTCATACTCGATCGACGAACTCTATGCCCTCGCCCGAGAGCTCTTCGACAAGGCCGTCAGCCGCCACGGCTTCAAACCGTCCGAGATATACTTCGACACCACCGTATTCCCTCTTGCCATCGACATGCCTATGGAGCCCGGCGTACCCGGCTATACATACAGGACCTTCGAAACCATACGCAGGATCATGACAGATCCCGCCATGCAGGGCGTCCACTGCTCCCTCGGTATCAGCAACTCAGCAAGGGACCTCCCCGCTCGCAAAATCGGAATCTGCCGTGCCTATGTCCAAAAAGCCATGGAATACGGCCTCGACGCCGGCATCGTCAACGTGTTTCACCATCTCGATGAAAAGCCCGCCGACACCGAACTGGTCGAGTTGGTCGATGCGTTTGCAAAAATGGACGGATCCGCGGACAAAGCCAACGACGCAATGATGGCCATGGCCCGGTTCTGTGCCTCGTGCCGGTAAAACCTTGCCCAACAACACTTGACGCGAATCGGCAATGATGCTACAAGTTCCGCAGCGTTAAATACTGAATCCGTTATAATCGAAAGGAGGCATTACAATGGACGATAATTTCCAAAGTGGACAACCAGCCGAACCGGCCGGCGGCTCGCAGGCGCAAACGCCACCGGTCTCCCCTGAGCCCGCTGGAGCAATCTCGCAGGACTCCAAGAATCTCGCCATGCTCTGCCATCTACTCGGCTTGTTGACGAACTTCATCGGCCCGCTGATCCTCTGGCTAATCAAAAAGGACACGGACGCCTACGTCGAGGAGCAAGGCAAGGAGGCGCTCAACTTCCAGATCACTGTGCTGATTGCCGCCATCGTATCAGGCATCACCGCGGTGTTGTGTATCGGCGCGGTTCTGGGCCTCGTTGTCGGCATCGCCGACCTTGTGCTTTCGATCATGGCCTGCATCGCCGCAAGCAAAGGCGAACACTACCGCTACCCGGTAAGCATACGCCTGATAAAATAGCCCGAAACCCGGGGATACCAGGAAGCGCACTTGTTTCCGCGACCCGGCGCTTGCCTGCGGGAGAGCCGCCGCACGCTTGGGCGCCTTGTGGAATATACGCCTTTTGATATCATGGCGATATGGCAAAGAAAACGGACAAAAAAGCTGCCGACACCGGGCCGCGCATCACGAACAAGAAGGCCTTCCACAACTACGAGCTCGTAGAGAAGGTTGAGGCTGGCCTCGCGCTCCTCGGCACCGAGGTAAAATCACTCCGAGAAGGTCAGGCCGACCTTGAAGGCTCATACGCACGAATAATCAATGACGAGTGCTGGCTTATCGGCTGCAAAATCGCTCCATACCCCCAGGCCTCGCGCGGCAACCACGACCCAGACCGCAGACGCAAGCTGCTCCTCCGCCGCGCCCAAATACACAAAATCACCGGCAAGCTCACACAGCGAGGCTTCACTCTCGTCCCCCTCCGCATCTACTTCAACGCCCGCGGCCTCGCCAAGATCGAGCTCGCCCTCGGACGCGGCAAACGACAATACGACAAACGCCAGAAACTCCACGCCGAACAGCAGAAAAAAGACGTAGCAAGAGACATGAAAAAATATCGACGCTGAAAACGCCGCCCCTGGCAACTGCCGATTATTATACAAAGCCGCGGCCCTTCAGCGACGAAATCACTTGTTGGGAGAGCACTCATGGCAAAAGAACCTGAGAAAAAAATCATTATTGACGAGGACTGGAAGGCCCAGGCCCAAAAGGAAAAAGAAAAACTCAAAGAAGCAGAGTCGGCTCCAAAACAATCGCAGCCAGACGAAGAATACCCCGGTCTGCCCCCGGCCGATTTCCCAAGTCTGGTCAGCATTCTGGCCAGTCAGGCCTTTTACGCACTGGGCGTTTTCAAGATGGACGAAGCCGACGAGTCCGAGCCGAACTTCGAACTGGCCAAGTTCAATATCGACATGCTCGGCGTCCTCGAGTCCAAGTGCAAAGGCAACCTCACGGACGAAGAAGCCAAAATCCTCAAAACCACCCTCGACCAGCTCCGCATGACGTTTGTGCAGCTGACGAAATAGGAACTCCGACCGTGTCGAATATGCTGGATCAGATCATCGCCGACAAGCGGCTTGAAGTCGAACGCCGCCGCGACGAGCAGCCGCTGGAACTGCTCAAAGACAAGGTGCACGGACTCGGCAAGTGCCGCAATTTCTATCGGGCCGTAACACAGAAAAACCCGCGCGGCCTCAACGTCATCGCCGAGGTTAAAAAAGCCTCCCCCTCGGCGGGCCTGATCCGGGCCGACTTTGACCCGGTCGTCATCGCGCAGACCTACGAACGCTGCGGCGCCGATGCGATCAGCGTGCTGACGGACGAAAAATATTTCCAGGGCCGCCTCGACTACCTCACCGCAGTCAAAGACGCCGTCGCGATCCCCGTCCTGCGCAAGGATTTCTTCATCGACCCCTATCAGGTCTACGAAGCCCGGCTGGCCGGTGCCGATGCGATCCTGCTCATCGCCGAAGCCCTGTCCCCCGCCGAGATCATGGACCTCCTGATCGTCGCCAACGAACTGACACTCACGGCGCTGATCGAGGTGCACAGCATCGAGTCGCTGCTGCAAGTGCGCAGCTTGGTCGGCTTCCCCCAGAAGCATTACAGTGTCCTGGGCATCAACAACCGCGACCTGACCACCATGCGGGTCGACATCAACACCACCGCCCGGCTGGCGGAACTGGCCGACGACAAACACGAACTGATTTCCGAAAGCGGCATCAAGACCCGCGCCGATGTCGAAAAACTCATCCGCATCGGCGTCGGCGGCGTCCTGATCGGTCAGACCCTCTGCGAAAGCCCAAGCATCGAGGATAAATTCAACGAATTGTTCAATCCCGACAGGCGGTGAGGCGTGGACTTTGCCGTACTGTTCATCATCGGGCTGGTCATGGGGCTTTTCGGCGGGATGCTCGGCATCGGCGGCTCGATCATCATGATCCCGGCGATGACCCTGCTCTACGACGAAAATCAGCATCTCTACCAGGCGTCAGCAATGATCTGCAATTTCTTCGTCTCGGCATCGGCCCTCTTCGCCCACCGCAAGGCCGAAGCGTTGGTCGGCAAAGTACTCATCTGGCTGGTACCGGCCGCCATGCTTGGCATCCTCGGCGGCGTCATGCTCAGCAACACCCGCTTTTTTGCCGGGGGCAACAGCTATCTGCTGGCCCGCATCTTCGGGGCGTTCCTGGTGTATGTGGTGGTGTACAATAGTTACCGAAGCTACCTAAGTCTGCATCCGAAAATCATAGAGAAAAAAAAGCCCATGCCGCCGCCAAAAATCGCCGCCTTTTTTTCCGCCTTTTGCGGCGCGGTAACGGGCCTGGCGGCGGGCCTCTTGGGCATCGGGGCCGGCACCGTCTCAACCCCTTTGCAGCAGGTCACGCTGAAACTGCCCATCCGCAACGCCATGAGCAACTCGGCGGTAACGATCGTCTGCATCGCCTGGCTCGGCGCGATCTATAAGAACTGGACCCTGCCCCAGCACGGCGTCGCCGTCTCCGAATCGCTCAAGATGGCCGCCATGGTCATCCCCGGAGCCATCATCGGCGGCTTTTTCGGCGGCCACCTCATGCACGCCCTGCCCAAAAATCTCGTCCGCGCCGTCTTCATCCTCGTCTGCATCGCCGCCGCAATCAAACTCCTGACCGTCCAGCCGGCATAGAGTGATTGTTCGGCGTCCTGCCGTTTCAGAGTGAACGATTCATCGTAT
>JAWLHD010000388.1:0-4568 GCA_041690555.1 Anaerohalosphaeraceae bacterium | reverse complement strand
TGTTGATCCTTATTTTTTCCCACAGTCATTTTCCCGGTTGCCGACATTTCGTGTGAGCAGCTTACGTGGATAACTTGTCGAAAACCTTTTGGGGAAGAGAAAAGGGCTTATGGGACGCAGGCGAGAACTGAGGGGCTTATCGGGCCCGCAGGCGCTGTATGAATCGTTGGCATTGTTCTTTTGGATTGTCGGCATTTGCTATGGCCGAGCAGACGGCGACGGTGCGAACGTTCCAGGCGAGGACTTCGTTGAGGTTGGCAAGGTTAATGCCCCCAATTGCCACGTGGGGGATGCCGGAGAGGTTTTTCAGGGCGGGGCGGATGTATTGGGGGCCGGCGCAAGGCTCGTGGGGCTTTGTGGCGGTCTGGAAGGCTGGTCCGAGGGCGATGTAGGCTGGGTTCAGTGCTATTGCAGCGTGCAACTGGTCGAGGTTGTGGGTGCTGAGGCCGAAGATCAGCGGTTTCGTCTGGAGTCTGCGGGCTTCGGGCAGTGGGAGGTCGTCCTGGCCAAGATGGACGCCGTCGGCGCCGGCAGCGACGGCTATATCGACGCGGTCATTGATAATGCTGAGTGCGTGATGATCGGCGCATGTTTGAACGATGGAGCGAGCGAGATTGAGCAGACGGCCGTCGGGGATGTTTTTGGCTCGCAACTGGAGACAATCGGCACCGCCCTCGGCACAGAGGCGGGCAAGTTCGAGGATGCGGGCGTCCGTGTCCTGGGGGGCGGCGGTAATCAGGACGTAGAGGCTGACGTGGTCGAAGCGACGGCGGGCGTTGTCGCAGAGGGCGATGTCCTTTTCGAGGGTATATGCGTCAAAACGCAGCTGTTCGAAGGCGGCGGCGGCCTGGGTGTCGAGGACGGCGGCGGTTTCGGCAAGGGCGCGGAGGGCTTCAGTTAGTCGCTTGGCGGCGGCGACAGATGAGTCGCGGAGCTGATGTCGGACCATTTGGTCGCCTACCTGCATGGCGCGGCCTACGTCGCGGGCGGAATCCCTTGCGGCGATGAGTTTTTCGGTATCAATGGCAGCGGCGGCGCGGCAAATTCGGTGGCGGAGCTCTTTTGTGCGCGAGGTGAGGGGCTGGTTTTCGAGCACGAAGCGGCAGTATTCTTCCATTAGGCGGGAGGCCTCACGGGCTCGGTTGAAGTTTGCATCGATGATTCTGTAAATGCCGTTTTCCACTTAGGCATTATACGCGGGGGCGGCGGGGCAGGCGAGGAAAATTCTGGTATGCAGCGGGTCAGCTCATGTGGACTTTTGCGCGCAAAAAAGCGGAGCCGCTCCTCCGAACCGGCTCCTAAGCTACTTCTCACCACCTTTCCTCCGAAGTCGCAGTACAATGAGTCAGCAATAGACGTGCCAGGTATGGCGCAAGTAGAGATGTGTGTGTAGTGTCGTTTACCTAAGTTGCCTTGTTTACGCCATTTACATTCGGAGGGGTGATTTACAGGTTTTTTGTGTTTAAGGCTGGGGTTTTTGGGGGTGTTGTCATTTCGCAACACGGGGCTGCGGTTGGTCACATGGGATAATGTCGGAGAGATGGGCAAGCATGTTGGAATCGATAAAAATGGGGCCGTGTTGCAAAATTGCAACAGTGGTGTTTAGTTTTGGCAATCAGATGTTATCCCATTAGCAACTGGGTGATTTGGGCGATTGAGCCGGCGTGGACCTGTGAGGCGGCTGCAACACTGAATTGTAGGTTGCGGGCGGTCATTTGGGAAACCTCGACAGCGATGTCGGCGTCAGCTATGCGGGAGTCAGCGGCGAGGAGGTTCTCTGCTTGTATTGAGAGGACCTCTCCGGCGGATTCGAGGCGCTGGATGGCTGAGCCGAGGAGTCCGCGGTAGCTGCTGGTCTGGTTGATTGCGGCTTTGACATTGCTGGCGGCGGTCAGGGGGCCGGAAATGAAGTCCGTGGCGGACATCGTGAGGGGCTGGGTGTTGAAGCTTATCGTCGTGCCGTCGCCGGCGGCGATGTCGATTCGGCCTTCGGTGAATAGTGGGGTTTGGTTGAATTGGGCCTGCTGGGTTATGCGGGTGTTGTCCGCGGCGAGCTGGTCAAATTCCTGCTGCATGATTCGCTTCTGGGCGAGCGAGTATGTTGGTGATGAGGCTTGTGTGGCCAATTCGCTCATGCGGATGAGGTTCTTGTTGACGGCTTGGGCTGCACCTTCGGCGGTCTGGAGCATCGAGGCGCCGTCGGAGAGGTTTCTTTGGCTTTGGCGCATAGTGGCTATATCGGCTCGGATAAACTCGCGAACTGCCAGGCCAGCGGCATCATCGGCGGCGGAGGTTATGCGGACGCCGGAGGCGAGGCGGGCTATGGAGGATTTCAGTTCGCTGATAGAATTGGAGACGGTGTTTGCCGCTTCGAATGAAAGATTGCCCGCCATTTTGTCTTCCCATGCTCGCTGTCATAACACGTTTTATTTTCGCAGGTTACATAAAAATATAGTAAACGTTGGAGTGGCCGGCAAATGGAATGGCTGGGGTTGTTTGTGCATAGCGGAACAAAGCGGCGTGTTATCGGCTGGAGTTAAAAGCGGGTTTTGCGGCTTGACTATTGGCCTGTGTGGGGTAGATAGTTTTTCGGGGGCATTTTCGTTTTTTGGGGCACGGACGGGGGGCTGGTCCGGGAGATCGGTTATTGAGAGGGGCGATTATGAAGCGGCGGGTCCTGGAAGTTGGGACTTTGGTCAGGCTGATGCGAATTGCGGACGGGGTGCCGTCGGCGAAGCTGGCAAAGGAACTGGGTGTTTCGCCATCATATTTGTCGTATGTTGAGAATGGCGTGAAACATGCTAACCTGGCTTTCTTGAGGAAGGTGGCGGACAGGTTCAAATTGCCACTGCCTTTGCTGATGCTCGGGGAGGAGATTCGTTCGGATGACGCCGTGCTGGATCTGCTACGGGACACGTTTGTTGGGCTGCTGGCGGCCAGAGCGGTGCACGTGGGGGAGCAGGCAAGAAGGTCCGTAGAAGCGCGGGTTCGGGAGATATGTTCAGGATGCCCAATTGAACAGGCCCGAGTGCGGATTAAAAAGCTCTAACTCCATCAAACTGCGGACGGTATAATCGGGGTAACAGTGCATACAGAAGCTGCCCTTGTGCTCTGGTTTGGGCAGACTGTACGGCCGTGAAGTTTTATGGAGACTGTTTATGTTGAATCGGGGACGTGCATGGGAGGTAGTTGAGGCAGCCCGGACGGGGGACACCTTGAGCAAGGTGTTCGATGTTTTCATTTTGGTGCTAATTGTTCTGAATATTGTGGCGGTGATCGTGGAGACAGTCCAGTCGGCTGCGGCAAGGTTTGGGGGCATTTTGCGGTTGTTCGAGGTTTTTTCAGTGGCAGTTTTTACTCTGGAGTACGGGCTGCGGGTTTGGTCATGCGTGGAGGATGAGCGGTACCGGTCGCCGGTGCGCGGGCGGATACGGTTCATTCTGCAGCCGATGTCATTAGTGGATCTGCTGGCGTTCCTGCCGTTCTATATGCCGTTCTGGCGGATGGACCTGCGTTCGATGCGGGTGCTGCGGATGATGCGTATTCTGCGTGTGGCGAAGATTGCGCGTTACTATACGGCACTTGGCGTGATCAAAAATGTTTTCGTATCGCAGAAGGAGGAGCTGGTGCTGACGTCCACGGTGATGGTGATGCTGCTGGTGATTGCATCTTCGCTGATGTATACTTGTGAGAACGCGGTTCAGCCGGAAGCGTTTTCGAGTATCCCGGCGACGATGTGGTGGGCGGTTGCGACGCTGACCACCGTAGGATATGGGGACATTACTCCCGTGACGGTTCATGGCAAGGTGCTCGGTGCGGTGATAGCGGTTCTTGGGATTGGAATGTTTGCGCTGCCGGCGGGCATACTGGGGGCCGGGTTCATGGACGAGATTCAGAAGTCGAAGAAGAAGCGGTTGTGCCCGCATTGCGGCGAATCGCTCGAGTGAAATTTGTGTCTGGCAACCGCGTTGCAGTTTGATATGATGAAGCGTCGGTCAAGCTAAGCAACGCCAGAATGAAACAACGATGGAGACAGAAATGGAAAAGAATTTGAAAGAGCAGAAAAGAGCCCGGGTTGTCGAGGTTTTGAACAGGGCTCGAGGCATGGAGCTGCAGGCGATAACGCAATACATGAACCAGCATTATAACCTGGACGACATGGATTACGGCGAGCTGGCGGCGAAGATGAAGCTGATTGCCATCGATGAGATGCGGCATGCCGAGATGTTCGCCGAGCGTATCAAGGAGCTTGGCGGCGAACCCACCGCCGATCCAGCCGGGCCGGTGCTGCGAGGTCAAAAGGTGGAGGAGGTTTTTGCCTTCGACTCGAAACTGGAGGACGATACGGTGGCGGATTATAACGAGTTTGTACTGGTTTGCCGAGAAAACGGCGACAGTACGAGCCAGAAGATGCTTGAGGCTATTATAGACGAGGAGCAGATTCACTTCAATTACTTCGACAACGTCAGGCAGGGCAATCGCATGAAATCCTGGTTCACTTTTTGCGTTTGGTTGGACTGAATCCCAGCAACGTAAGCAGGTAGTCTCTGTCGTAGCCGGCTTTGGCC
>JAWLHD010000387.1:0-4573 GCA_041690555.1 Anaerohalosphaeraceae bacterium | reverse complement strand
CGGCTCCGGCATCTTCGGCTACAAAGACACCCCCATACTCCCCTGGTGCGGCTACCACGTCCACGACCCCGACCGACCCGCGCCGCCAGTCGTAACCACAGCCTCCGACGCCGCTCCCCCCTCCGACGCCATCGTCCTCTTTGACGGCGCCGACCTCTCCCAATGGCAGCCCTCCGATTGGAAAATCGATAACGGCGAGCTCATCGCCGTCTCCGGCCACCTCCGCACAAAGCAGTCCTTCGCCGACTGCCAGCTATACCTCGAATGGCAAACCCCCAACCCGCCCGTCGGCGACTGGATGGATCGCGGCAACAACGGCGTCCTCCTCATGGGCCTCTTCGAAATCCAGATCTACGACTCATACCAGACACTCCTCTACCCCGACGGCCAGGCCGCCTCCATCTACGGCCAAACCCCGCCCCTCGTAAACGCCTGCCGACCCCCAGGCCAATGGCAAAGCTTCAACATCATCTTCTACGCCCCCGTCTTCAAAGACGGCATACTCCAAACACCCGCCCGCACAACCATCATCCACAACGGCGTCCTCGTCCACCACAACGAAACCATCCACGGCCGAACTACACACCGAAACCTCCCCCGATACGACCAATCCATGCAAACGCCGAGCCCAATAAGCCTCATGAGCCACAACAACCCCGTCCGATTCAGAAACATCTGGATCAGACCACTGAATTGAATCTCCTGGCCCGCACCCTAAGCCGGCTCGTTGGCGATCAATGACTCCCCGAACGGCGTCTCAGACACCCGAACGCCGGGATTCCGCTCCCCAAAGTATCGCAGCAGCCACTCATCCTGCAAGAGAACCACCGGCCGCCCCTGACCGTCCACCGCATGGCGCGCTTCATAAGGCAGATTCAACTGCATCACGTCCACCGACGGATCCACCCACCGCGTTACCGTCCACGGCGCCGCCTTGATCCGCGACGTCGCCCCGTACTCGCTCTCCAGCCGATACTGAACGATTTCAAACTGCAGCGGCCCAACCGCCCCCAGCAGCGGCGCCGGACCCCCATCAGCTATCTTATAGCTCTGCACCACACCCTCCTGCAGCAACTGCGCAACCCCCTGGCGAAACCGCTTCGCGTTGGCCGCATCCGGGTTCTCAAGGTATGCAAAACACTCCGGCGCAAACCGTGGTATCTCGTTATAACAAATCCCCACATCCGTCGTCAAAGTGTCCCCGATGCCGATCTCCGCGTTGCCGATCAGCCCGATCACGTCGCCCCCATACGCCTCCTCAACCGTCTCGCGCTCCCGACCGAAAAGCCTCGCTGCGTTCGAAAGCCGAATCATCTTGCCGCTCTGCGCGTGCCTAACCGTCATCTCACGCTCGAACTTGCCCGAAACAACGCGAACGAAGGCAACCCTGTCCCGATGCCGCGGGTTCATGTTCGCCTGAATCTTAAAGACAAATCCCGAAAAACACGGATGCCCCGGATCGATCATACCCCCGCTGCTGAGCCGCCCAAGCGGCGCCGGCGAATGCTCCAAAAACCCGTCCAGCAAAAGCTGCACCCCGAAATTGTTCAACGCGCTGCCGAAGTAAACAGGCGTCGTCCGCCCCGCCCGCACCTCCTCCGCACAAAAACGCGTCCCCGCGCCGTCCAGCATCGCCACCTCATCGCAGACCGTCTCGTACGTCGTCTCATCCAGCCGGCTCCGAACCGCCCCATCCCCGAGGCTCGCCGTCGACACAGGCGCCCGATACGCACCTCCCGGCGTCCGCTCGTACAGGTGCGCCAGCCGCGTATGCCGGTCCCACACCCCCTTGAAATCAAAACCCGTACCTAACGGCCAGTTCATCGGATAAGCCGATATCCCCAGCACGCTCTCAAGCTCATCCAGCAGACCCAGTGGATCCAGCGTCGGACGGTCCATCTTGTTCATAAACGTAAAGATGGCAACGCCTCTCTGCCGGCACACCTCAAACAGCTTGCGAGTCTGGCTTTCGATGCCCTTGCCCGCGTCGATGACCATAATCGCCGCGTCAACCGCCATCAGCACCCGGTAAGTATCCTCCGAAAAGTCCTTGTGCCCCGGAGTATCCAGAAGGTTAATACGAAAGCCCCGATAGTCGAACTGCAGAACCGTCGAGCTGATCGATATGCCCCGCTTCTTCTCCAACTCCATCCAGTCAGAAGCCGTAGCCCGCTGCTGCTTACGCGTCGTAACAGAACCAGCCAAACCAACCGCGCCACCATATAGCAAAAACTTCTCCGTAAGTGTCGTCTTGCCGGCGTCCGGGTGCGAAACTATAGCGAATGTCCGCCGCCTGCCGATCTCCCGTTTTGAAATACAATGCATCATAGTCATAATATGTCTACCGTGATTTCTGCCGAATCGCCCGGAAAAAAGGGCCCGCAAGTGAAATGAATCTGTCCGCGGCTCGATCCGCCCCGCCGCACCGCAACGCAATACACAGACCAAAGCCGCCAAATGATGACCCGCGCCCCTAAGGTGGACTCATGCCCCCGCCAAAGTTCACACCGCAGCCTCGACAGACCCCAACCCCCATCCCCAAATCAACCCCGGAGATTGCACCTGTGCCCATCAGCCTGTCCAGCGCGTCTGCCATGCACGCCATCATAACAAACCAGGAAAAGAAGTCAAGACGCCGCCGCTGCCGCACCTATCGTTCTGCTTGCCGGCGAAACTTTTTTGCCGAACCTTATTGGCCTGGCGTCCTAACTTCCCCCCAGTTCCGCCGTTATCACCCAATTCGTATCCGTATCGCTGATGTGCGGATTGTAAAACGAAATCTCGTGCTCGCGCACCGAGGCGAACAAGCACCCCAGCATCTCCACAAACTCCTTCGGCGCCTTCCACGCCGACCAGACACCGAAAACGCCCCCCGCGCCAAGGCAGCCCGTCAGCCCCCTGAGTCCCTCCGGCGTATAGAAGTCGCGATGGCTCGGCCCAAGCCAGCAGTCCGGTGAATGATCGATGTCCAGCAGGATCACGTCGTACCGATCCTCGCCGTGCGGCCGGGCGACGTACTCGAAAAAATCCCCCTCGACCACCGAGCACCGCCCATCCTCCATCAGCGCCTCGGCCGCCGGCACCAGCCGCCTCCGGTGCCATCCGATCACCGGCCCCAACATTTCCACAACCACCAGCCGCCGCACATTTGCATATTCCAGCGCCGCCGCCGCCGTATAACCAAGCCCCAGCCCGCCCACAAGCACATCCAGCTCCCGATCCTGCCGACCCTCCAGCACAAGCCTCGCAAGTTCACGTTCGCTGGCGTTCACCGAACTCGACATCAGCATCTCGTCTTCCAGCTTCACCTCATATACCAGCGCATCAGGCACCGAAGGCGAACGGCGACGCCGCAGCACAAGGTCGCCCAGCGCCGTCTTCTGATAGTCCAGTTCCTCAACAAAAAATCGCGACATTATGACAACAATGTGTTTGTGTCTGATAGACAGACCTGCAACGGGCCTCCCTTACAATACAGCGTACTGCCGCACTTTCGTGTTTGTCTGCTATCTCTCTTCGGTTCCCGTGCTCTGCCTGCCGCCGGAACGCCGCATGGGCTGGCGCTTGAACTGGAGTGTTGCCCAGGCGTCACCTGCAAGGTCGCCGTATTTCATCGCATAGAGCCTTACCTTCATAGTGTCCTTGTCGACCTTGGAAATTGCCACAGCCATGCTCTCTTTCTGACCATTGGCTTGTGAGACCTCGCGTTTTGAGACCGCTCCGTCCCAGGTAACATCCCATTCGGATTTGACCATACTGCCCCTGTTGTCAACTCCCGACTCGATGACTTTCTCTTCGCCGGGTACGCAGAAGATCATGCCCTGGTAGGCATGATCGCCCATCCTGAAGTTCACCAAAATCATATTCTTGTCGAGTTGCCATCGGTAAGCAAGCTCAATAGTCTCGCCTTCGTCCGTCGCGGCAGTCCACCGACCCACCAGCCAGCTCATCTGCCCTTCATCCACCATACGCTCCAACGCCGACTGCCCTGTCGCCGGGCCTCCGAGCAATGCAACAGTGCACAAAGCCAAAAGGACTCTTCCAATGCCACGATTCTGCCTGTTCACGACTAACCGCTCCTTTCTCAAAAAACACGATCCTTTAAAACATCCTCCTGCGCCAACCTCTATTGGCGATTGTCCGGCAGTCAATGATCCATCATTATACCGCAGAACGTCAAATGCGTCTACTGAAGCCACTGGCCCGCAATTATGGCAAGGTCGGCCAGGCTCACAATGCAATCGCCGTTGACGTCGCCAACAAGATAGCGCGCACACTTTGATTCGGCATAAAAGGCAATGTCGTCGACCGCAAAAGTAACACTCGTAGACGGCTCGTCTTCGACGCCGAATACAACGG
Source organism: Anaerohalosphaeraceae bacterium (assembly GCA_041690555.1). Taxonomy (GTDB): domain Bacteria; phylum Planctomycetota; class Phycisphaerae; order Sedimentisphaerales; family Anaerohalosphaeraceae; genus JACZKQ01. Next base: position 214 of record JAWLHD010000387.1, on the reverse strand, counting down.
CCACAACACCCGTGCCGATGTCTTTCACGCTGGCAGAATCATCCCGGCCCAGCAATTCCGCGGACAGATCAAACTCCAGTATTTCCCAGACGTCCTGAGAGGCCCCCATGATGCCGGACGGCAATTCAGTTCGCTGTGTCCTGTAATACCCGATCGTTGAAGTATCAGGGGCAATGAACGCCATGGTAAAAGCCGACTGCGGATGAGACCGATT
>JAWLHD010000386.1:0-4578 GCA_041690555.1 Anaerohalosphaeraceae bacterium | reverse complement strand
AGAAGATAGACGCCTGGCTTGCCAACCGCCAGAGCATACTGCAAAGGGCTCCTCGTCGCCGTCGGCTGCCGGAACCGCCGGCATCGCCGATCAGCGCAGTAGTCGCGGATTGGCCGAGCGAGGGAGCGGTGGATGCTTACATCGGTATCGACGTCGGGTCGATCAGCACGAAGATCGTGGTGATGGACGAGTCGCGTCGGGTGCTGGCCAAAGAGTACCTGATGACGGCGGGTAATCCGTTGGAGGCGGTGCGTAGGGCGATGACGAGTGTCGGGGCCCAGGTGGGGGACAAGGTTCGGATTCGCGGTGCGGCGACGACGGGTTCGGGTCGCTACCTGACGGGGGACTTTGTGGGAGCGGACGTCGTTATCAACGAGATTACGGCTCAGGCGGCGGGCGCGGCGATTGTATATCCGGAGGTTGACACGATATTCGAGATTGGCGGGCAGGACAGCAAATACATATCGCTGCAGAACGGGGTTGTTGTCGACTTCGAGATGAATCATGCGTGCGCAGCGGGTACGGGTTCGTTTATCGAGGAGCAGGCGCAGCGTTTGGGTATCGACATCAAGCGGCAGTTTTCGGAGCTTGCGCTTCGGAGCGAGTCGCCTATCAAGCTTGGGGAACGGTGCACGGTGTTCATCGAGAGCGACCTGTTGAGCTATCAGCAACAGGGTGCGTCGACGGAGGACCTTGTGGCCGGTCTGAGCTATTCGATCGTGAGCAATTACCTTAACCGCGTCGTGGGTCGGCGCAAGATCGGGGAGCACATAAGCTTCCAGGGTGGTACGGCTTTCAATCGTGCGGTGTGGGCGGCGTTCGAGGCGATCACGCAGAAGAAGATCGTTGTGCCGGATCATCACGAGGTTACGGGCGCTCTTGGCGCGGCGGCGATTGCGGCGGTGCACGTGAAGCAGTCGAGCGTGTGCGGGGAGTTTCAGAGCGGCTTCAAGGGGTTTGCCAATCTTGTGGGGAATGAGTACGAGGTGACGTCGTTTACGTGTCATCACTGCAGCAACGACTGCCAGATCAAGCGTGTGAAGTCGCCTGGTTCGGAGCCGTTGTTTTACGGTTCCCGGTGCGACCGTTACAACGTGAAGAAGAAGGCGGAGCGGGTTTGTGGGGAGGATCTTTTTGCGTATCGTGAGCAGAAGCTTCTGGAGTATGCGGGATTGGGCGGGTCTGGAGACGGCGGGCGCGCGTGCGCGGGAGGACGCGGGAAGATAGGGATTCCGCGATGCCTGGTTGCGTGGCAGCTTCTGCCGCTGTTTTCGCGTTTTTTCCAGTCGCTGGGTTTTGAGGTTGAGGTTTCGGACAAGACTGACAAGGAGACGATCCGGATGGGCGTTGACGCCGTCAGCGCCCAGATGTGTTTTCCTGTGAAGGTTGCTTACGGTCACGTTGCGAAGCTGATGTGCAACGGTGCGGATTATGTTTTTGTGCCGAGCGTGGTGAGTGCGCTAGCGGAGGCTTCGGGTGGGCAGAAGAATCAGTTGTGTCCATATGTGCAGTCATTTCCGTACCAGATTCGGACGGCGTTCGGGGGTGACGGCAAGATTCTGAGCGCGCCTCTGCGTTTGGGGGAGGGTCGGCGGCTTTTGAGGCGGACTCTTCGGAAGTTGGCGGGGTCGCTGAAGGTGTCGGGTGCGGCGGCGGGTCGGGCGATAGAGGAGGCGGTGCGTGCGCAGCGTGATTTCGAGGAGGATCTTCGGGCGAAGGGTCGTCGGTTTCTGGCGGAACTTCCGGCGGACAAGAAGGCGTTTGTGCTGGTTTCGCGTCCTTACAACGGGTGCGACGAGGGGGTGAATCTTCGGCTGCCGGGCAAGCTGGCTGAACTGGGGATTACTCTGATACCGATGGACATGCTGGACCTTGAGGGGGTTAGCGTTGAGGACAAAAGCCTGGAGGAGAGCGTTTACTGGACATACGGGCGGAGGATTCTGCGTGCGGCGGAGATCGTGAAGGGAGACGATCGGCTGTTTGCGGTTTACCTTTCGAATTTCGGGTGCGGTCCGGACTCGTTTATTCAGACGTTTTTCGCGGATCGTATGCGGCCGAAGCCGTGCCTGCAACTGGAGCTGGACGAGCATTCGGCGGATGCGGGTCTGGTGACGCGGCTGGAGGCGTTTTTGGAGAGCCTGCGGCACTATCGTCCTGAGGCAGCGGCGACGTGTGAGGCGGGGTCTTGTCGAGCTGCTTCGGCGAATGAGGCGCGTGCGCTTTATATACCATACATGGGGGACAGTTCGTATGCGTTTGCGGCGGCGTTCCGGGCGTACGGGCGCGATGCGGTTGTGATGCCCATGGCGGACGAGCAGATGCTTGTGGAGGGTCGTCGGTATACGACGGGCAAGGAGTGTCTGCCGTGCGCGATTACGATCGGTGAGATGCTCAACGTGATCAGTCGGCCGGGGTTCGATGCGGCTCGCAGCGCGTTCTTTATGCCGGGTACGTCGGGTCCGTGCCGGTTCGGGATGTATCATTGCCTTCAGAAGCTGGTGCTGAAGTATGCGGACGCGGGGGCGGTGCCGATCTTCAGCCCGAACCAGGACAACGGGTTTTACCGGGCGCTGATGGGCGGCGTGGGCGGTTCTCAACATGCGTTTATGAAGCACATCTGGACGGCGACGGCGGGGGCGGAGCTACTTCGCAAGTTGATCCTTCGTGTGCGGCCGTTTGCGGTTGACCGGGGTGAGGCGCAGGCGGTGTATGAGGATGCGCTGGGGGAGTGGATCGGACTGATCGAGAGTCGGGCTGACATGTCGGCGCTGCGGGGTTTTATGGGGAGGGTGGCGGAGCGGTTCGGCTCGGTGGAACTGGATCGGGCGGCGGAGCGGACGCCGATCGGGATAGTGGGTGAGATTTACGTTCGGAATCATCCGTTCTCGAACGGTCGGATTATCGAGCAGTTGGAATCGTTGGGTGCGGTGTGCGATCTGGCGAGCGTTTCGGAGTGGGTGTACTATACGAACTTTACGCGGACATCGCGGGCGGTTCGGCGGCTGGACTGGCGGGAGCTGCTCAGCAATTTTGCGCAGAATATGGTTCAGCGGAGGATCGAGCTGTCTCTGTGTCGTCCTTTGGAAGGGCGTTTTGGTCGGCTGGCGGAGGCGCCTATCAAGGATACGATTGCGGCGGCGGGGCCTTATATCCATCCTTCGTTCGAGGGGGAAGCGATTCTGAGCGTCGGCAAGATGATCGAGTATTATCATCACGGGGTGGGCGGGGTTGTTAACGTGATGCCTTTCGGGTGCATGCCGTCGACGGTAGTAAGTACTCAGACGGCGCGGATCAGCGCACAGTGCGGCGGCATGCCGGTTCTGAACCTGAGTTTCGACGGGCAGGACGATCCGGTTCTGCGGACGCGTCTGGAGGCGTTCGTGGACCAGGTTCGTCGCAAGCGTACGGTGCGGGCGGGCTCGTTTGTGGTGAGTTGAAACGGACGTTCCATCGGCGGGGGGCGGCGCTTTGCAGCGGCGGGCTGCGAATATAGCGGACGTTGTTTTTGTGGCGGCAAATGGTATGCGCAAGAAGCCGATTTCAGTTGTATTGACGTTATGTGTGGTGCTGTTGGCGGCGTTTCGGCCGGGATGCAGACACACGGCGATTGACGGCTGGGACGGGATGGCTCAGATACACGAAGACATGCGGCCTATCGAGACGGCGACGGGGGGATACGCGGAGTCGGTGCGGACGTACCTGCATTATTACGGGCTGGACATGGGGGACGGGGTGCGGCATCGTTTCGGGACGTTTGAGTCGGGGGAGTGGGTTCTGGCGGGACATTTGTATGAGCCGGGGGAGTATCGGGGTACGGTGATTCTGCTGCACGGGTATTTGAATCATTGCGGTCAGTTTCGGCATTTGGTGCGGCGGCTTCTGGAGGAGGGGTATGCGGTTGCGATGTACGACATGCCGGGGCACGGGCTTTCGAGCGGGGAACGTGCGGTGATCGATGATTTTTCGCAGTATGGGGAGGTGCTGGCGGATTTTGTGAAGGTGGTGCGGGGTCTGGCGGACGGGCCGCTGGATCTGATAGGTTTCAGTACGGGGGGTACGGTGGCGATTGACTGGTTGCTGACGCGGGAGGAGGCGGTGTTTCGGCGGGTGATTCTGGCGGCGCCGTTAGTGCGGAGTCCGCAGTGGGAGTCGTCGATGAGGGGGGCGAAGTTCTACAGTCATTTTACGGACAAGGTGCCGCGGTTGCCGCGGACGAATACATCGGATGCGGATTATGTGCGGTTCAACCGGCGGGAGGACGTGCTGCATTGCCGGGAGGTTTCGCTTCGGTGGTTTTTGGCGCTGGAGGCGTGGAACGAGCGGATGGAGGAGCGTGGGGCGAGCGGGCGGCGCGTGGATGTTATACAAGGGACCAAGGACACGACGGTGGACTACAAGTATAACCTTGGGTTCATCGGGGAGAAGTTTGCGGTGGGCTCGGTTACGTTTGTCGAGGGTGCGGGGCATGAGCTTTTCAATGAGGCGGACGATCTGCGGGAAGAGGTTTTGGATGCGGCGATGAGGTATCTGGACGGTGACGAGGGAAGTATGGAAGGTGGGGGCGGTGAGGACGGGCAC
>JAWLHD010000385.1:0-4593 GCA_041690555.1 Anaerohalosphaeraceae bacterium | reverse complement strand
GGCAGGATTCATCCTGGGTTTCGACAGCGATGGGCCTAACATCTTCGACAGCCTTGTTCAGTTCATCCAGGACAGCGGCATCGTGCTGGCGATGGTGGGACTGTTGAATGCTCCGAGGGGTACGCGGCTGCACGAACGACTGGCCGGCGAGAAGCGGCTGACTGGCGAAATGTCCGGCAACAACATGGACTGTGCGATCAATTTTCTTCCGGCAATGGGGCTCGAGAAGTTGTTGTCGGGTTATCGGCAGGTGGTGGAAAAGCTGTATGCCCCAGGTCCGTACTGCCAGCGGGTTTTGACCTTTTTCAAAAACTACCGTCTTCCGGCAACCAGGTTTCGCCTGCGGGCGGCGGAGGTCGGTGCGTTTTTTAAGAGCATGTGGCATATCGGTGTGGTCGCCAAGGGTCGCAGGTATTACTGGCGACTGATGGGCTGGTCGCTACTGCGTCCCCGGTATCTCCATCTCGCGGTAACGTTTTCGATATACGGCTATCACTGCCGCAAGATTATCGCCGCGATCGACGAACGTATCGAGGCCATTCTGCAGGAACACGCTGGCGCGGCAGCGGGATTGTCGGAGGCAGGCGCATAAAAAAGCCCTGCCACATGGCAGGGCTTTGCGAGTCGTTGTAAGCGTCTGACGCTTATAAGGGGACGACTTCCGTGGCGCACGGGCCTTTCTTGCCCTGGCCGACCTGAAAGCTGACCTTCTGGTCTTCTTCAAGGGTCGCGTAACCGGTGGTCCTTATCTCGGAATGATGGACGAACAGATCATCGCCGCCGTCATCCGGGCAGATAAAACCAAAACCCTTACTCGCGTTAAACCACTTCACTTTACCTGTACTCACTACTGCATCTCCCAGGCTCCGATGGAGCCCTCTAAAAAACTTGTCTCTCGGTCTTGGTTGATCAGAGGTAGATACTTGAGAGACCAAAGTACATACCCCCGTAATAGCCTGACACTATACCGTTACTTCGGCCGGATGCCTCATGAAAAATATCAAAAATCCTTTTTTTCTTGCAAAAGTCCGTTTTCAGACCAAAAACAGCCTTGCCTTTGCCGCATTTGCCGCGAAATCCCGGTGTAATCGGTGCTGCAACACTGTTCACTGTTGCAGCGGAGTGGCGGATCTTGCAAGCAACATTTGCGTGGATGCGGGTTGCGATTTGCCGTTCGAGGCGGTATCATCATTGGCAGGCCGATGGAATGGATTCTGGAACGGAGGCTATGGGCAGAAAAACGACACAGAGGATTGCGGCAGTGCCGAGGCGGATTGTTGAAGTGGCCCAACTGGGCGATGTCGTGCTGGCCAAGTCGCGGCGGGCAAGGCGGCTGTCCATGACGATTACGCCTTACGGGGGCGTGCGTGTGGCGGTGCCGTATCGCACCCCGTTTACGGATGCGGAGGCGTTTCTGGCCGCGCACGTCGGCTGGGCGAGAAAGCACCTGGAGCGGATTTCGCGCGTCCGCAAGGAGCATGAGAGTACGCTGAATGGGCTGCCGCCGCTGGATTGGGATAAGGCGGCGCTGATCCTGAAAAATCGGCTTTGGGAGTTGTCGCGCCGACACGGCTTCAGCTACAATCACGCTTACATCCGCAACCAGAAGACGCGCTGGGGCAGTTGCTCCAACCGGAACAATATCAATTTGAACATCAACCTGGTGCGGCTGCGGCCCGAACTCATGGACTATGTCATCCTGCATGAACTGCTGCATACGCAAATCAAGAACCACGGCACGCACTTCTGGGCCCGGCTCGACAAGCTTGTCGCGGACGCCAAGGCTCTGGACCGCGAATTGAAAAAGCACGTGCTGGGGCTCGAAGGCAAATGCCCAATCGAAAGGAAACGACATGAGGTGCACAGCGGCGGCGATACTGGCGCTTGCGGCGATTTGTTCGGGAGGCTGTGAGCGCAGCATGAGAACCAGCCAGGACAATCCGGCACGCGAGGAGTTCCGCGTTTACCCCATCGGGCGGGTGGTTCGCCAGGACGGTAAAACCATGATCGTCATCGATAAGCAGTACCAGGCCGGTCTGCTGGGGCTGGACAAGCAGAAGCACGTGCACGTGCTCTACTGGTTCGACCGCAATGACACTCCCGAAAAGCGAGCCATCCTGCAGGTACACCCGCGAGGCGACCGCAACAATCCGCTGACGGGCGTCTTCGGCACGCACTCGCCGTTTCGACCGAACCTGATTGCCATCAGTCGCTGCGAGATCGTGGCAGTGCGGGAAAATGTGATCGAAGTCGCCGAGATCGATGCCTTCGACGAGACGCCCGTGATCGATCTGAAGGGGGATTTCTTCAATTACTACAAGCCCGGACAGGACCAGTGAGAAACACGGCGGCCCAAGGCTGTGCGGGCAGGTTCATCGTCATAACCGCCGCACTGGTCACAGTTATTGCAGCGCTTCTGTGGTATGCCAATGTCCGCCTGCTGCCGGCCTATCTCGTCGCCGTCAACGCCGCCGCCTGCCTCCAGTACGGCTTTGACAAACGCCAGGCCCGCCGAAGAGGCCTGCGAGTGCCCGAATGCGTACTCCACCTGACCGCCCTGGCCGGCGGGTCCATCGGGGCAATCATTGGCAGTCGAATCTTTCGCCACAAGACCGCCAAACTGTCGTTTCGCGTCGTGATGGCCGCGATCATCATCATACAGGCGGCGGCAGTCGTATTCTGGTGCATAAGAGCCCGCTGAGTTGCGGCCAAAGCGACCCCATTTGGCGGATTTAGCTAATGTTGAGCCGCCGCGCTGTCGACAACCAAAATGTACTTGTACGGAAGTCCCCAAGGTGCTATAATAACGGTTTAAAGAGACACAGAGGTGGGTTGATGAGAATTGTCCTTTGTTCGATTTTGGTACTGACAGTGCCAGTGTGCGCAGCGGGCGCAGTCATTCACGTTCACCCCGACGGTGCCGATGCCCCGGGCGGCGGCTCGCCCGACAATCCGTTGCGGACGATCCAGTATGCCCTTGACCAGACCTCAAACGGCGACACCGTAATGATTCACCCCGGGACGTACACCGGCCCCGGCAATTACGACCTCACACCGAGGGGCCGCGACTTGCACATCCGAAGCATCGATCCCAACGATCCGCATGTGATCGCTTCGACCGTGATCAATCCCGCCGCTGCGGGGCGCGGGTTCGCCTTCGCCGACGGCGAGTCCGCGGCGTGCATCCTGGAGGGACTGAAGATCACTGCCGGTCTTGCAGGCCGCGGCGGCGCCATGCGGTGCGACAACAGCAGCCCGACGATAGTTCGCTGCGCTTTCATTGCAAATACCGCGACGCTGCAGGGCGGCGCGATATACCTGTACAACAGCAATGCCTCCGTGCGGCAGTCCGTCATCGCCCACAACACCGCAAGCACCGACGGCGGCGGTATCGAATCCTGGTATGGTAGCATCACTCTGGCCAACTGTCTCATCTATGGCAATACCGCTAATAGCGGACAGGGCGGCGGGCTGGACGTCTTCAACTCCCCCAGCTCAGCGATCGTAAACTGTACCATCGCCGACAACCAGGCCTTCAGCGGCGGTGCAATATACCTCTGGAACAGCAGTGCCGCCGTCGAAAACTGCATCCTGTGGAGCAATGCCGCACAGGAGAACGATCAGATAGGCCTCCATCCGGCCTCGGTCATCTCAATCGCATGGTCGAATGTACAGGGTGGATACGCCGGCGAAGGCAATATCGACAGCGACCCACTGTTTGCGGGGCCTCAGGACTCGCAGAGCGAATTCGACTATCACTTGATGAGTGAATGGGGACGCCGCGACGTCGAAAGCGGCCTTTGGGTCCACGATTCTGCTACCAGCCCCTGCATAGACGCTGCCAATCCCGCCGCAAACTACGACGCCGAGCCTTGGCCGCACGGCGGACGTGCAAACATGGGCGCGTTTGGGGCAACCGCCCAGGCATCAATGAACGGCAGCCCCGCGGACTTCAACATCGACGGCAGAGTAGACTGGCGGGATCTGGCGGAATTCGCCGAGAACTGGCTTGCCGAATCAGCCGGTATCTACAATCTCGACGGACAAGGCCGTGTGGACATGACGGATGCGGCGATCTTCATGAAACACTGGGGCTGGGCAAGATAAGCCGCAAGCGGCATTGGCCGCACCAAAGCGGACTGCATACTCATCCAATAGTTCACAGAGTCCCGGATTGTGCAAGCCTTGCGACGACACACCAAGCGTACATGATTACATTGCGTTGAAATGGGAAATGACGGCCGTCAGACGGCCTGCCTGCGACGTCGGAAAAACGACACGCAACCGAGACCCAGACTCGCAAGCAGCAGAGCTCCCGGCGCCGGCACCGGCGGGACAACCACAAACTGTTCGCTGTACTCGCCGAAACCCCCGGCATGAATGCCGATTACGATCGCACCGCTTCCAATACCGGCCAACACATCATTGTAGGTCGCGCCGGGCTGTAGCCTGAACAGCACATCCAGCGATTCTCCTGCATGAACGCCCGTTTGAGCGCCTGTAAAGCCCGCCGAGTCGATCACCGCAACTTCATAGCCCGTCACCAGCTTGTGTTTTTCGAGGTTCATGCCAGCCAGATGCCCCGGACTGGCC
>JAWLHD010000384.1:0-4602 GCA_041690555.1 Anaerohalosphaeraceae bacterium | reverse complement strand
AGTGGAAGGTGCGGGCGGCGAATCTGATACCGGAGGTGATGCATTGCAGCGGCTTTGCGCTGTTGTCGAAGGCGACAGCGACGGGCAAGCTGTATCACGGACGGGTGCTGGATTACGGCGTTGAACTGAAGCTGCAGGAGCATGCGGTGCTTATTATCCAGCAGCCTGACGGCGGGATACCGTTTGTGAATGTTTCATACGCGGGGTTCATCGGGTCGGTTACGGGGATGAATCTTGAGCAGATCAGTATAGGGGAGATGGGTGGCGGAGGCGTCGGCTGGTGGGACGGGATTCCGATGTCGTTTCTTGTGCGGATGGTGTTGGAGGATGCTCGGACTTTGGACGAGGCCATCGGAGTTTTTGCGAATAACCCTCGGACGTGCGAGTATTATTATGTGATCGCCGATGCCCGGGCGGATTCGGCGGTGGGAATCAAGGCGGTGCCGGAGAAGATCGAGCTTGTTCGGCCTGGGGATGCGCACCCGCTGCTTCCGACGCCGGTTGCGGATACGGTGCTGATGTCGGCGGGGGATCGGTATGAGAACCTGGCGCGGCTGGTGGCTGAGAAGCGGGGGACGTTTACGGAGGAGTCGGCTATACGGCTGATGGATGCGCCGGTGGCGATGAAGTCGAATCTGCACAATGCACTTATGGTGCCGGCGGACGGCGTTATCTACGTGGCTAATGCGGCGGCAGACGCCAGCCCGGCGTGGCGTCAGAAGTATTACCGGTTTGATGTGCGGCGGCTGATCGAGGAGGAGCCGCAGCGCTGACGGACAAATCTGCGAACAGGCAAACCGTTGGAGCCGCAGTTGCGGTGCGCGCGTGGCGGGCTTGCAGTGTGAACGCAGTCTCCTGGCAACTTCGGGCGCAGGCGGCATCGGACGTCCGAGCAAAACCGCTCGGGGCCCCCAGAGGCCAGAATTTCCCCCCCCCGGCGAACAAATGCTCCAAAATCCGGCCTCTGCCCAAACGGTTTTGCTCTCCAAGGTGACTGCAAGGCTGGCTGAAGATGCTGCCTTTCGGAGAATGCGCCGGGCATAGTGGGCTTGCGGGTTTGTTGCGGCGGGAAGGTGGATCGGTTATAATCTGGTCGATGTGTTTTTATTCGAATTATCGAAGGAGTTTGTAAGATGAGAAGATGTGCGGTCATGTTTGTCGGGGCGATTTTTTTGGTGGTTTGTCTGCCGTGTGCGGCGCTTACGCAGGAGGAGATACTGCAAGGGGCGAACGCGCGGATCGAGAAGCACCGGATGGGGGAGGCAAGGCTGACGCTGACTGACTCAGATGGCGCCGCGGTCGAGGCGGGTACCGCGGTCAGGATCGAGCAGACGCGTCATGCGTTTCTTTTCGGGTGCAATATCTTCAAGCTGCACGGCTGCCGCACGCCGGAGGACAACGCGGCATATGAGAAGCATTTTGCGGAACTGCTTAACTTTGCGACGGCGCCGTTTTACTGGTGGACCTACGAGCGGCGGCAGGGGGAGCGTATGGATGATCGGACGGAGAGCATCATCCGGTGGTGCGTTGAGCATAATATCACGACGAAGGGTCATCCGCTGGCGTGGAACTACGCGGAGCCGAGATGGCTGCCGGACGATCCTGCTGAAACGATGAGCTTGCAGATGGCGCGGATCGGGCGGTGCGTGGACAAGTTTGCCGGCGGGATCGACATCTGGGACGTTGTGAACGAGGCAGTTCATTATGATCGGCCGGAATGCCTGGAGCGGGCGCCGAAGCTGTCGGCAGGGATCAGGCACCTGGGCGTGGGGGAGTATCTGCGGCAGGCGTTTCGGGCGGCGCGGAAGGCCAATCCGGAGGCGACGCTTCTTATCAACGATTACCGCACGGACCGGGCTTACATCGACAAGGTGATCAAGGAACTGGTGGACGAGGACGGCAAGGCGATGTATGACGTGATCGGGATCCAGTCGCACATGCACGGCGGGTACTGGGGGGCGAAGCGGACGTGGGACGTGTGCGAGACGTATGCGCAGTTCAATGTGCCGCTGCATTTCACGGAGACGACGCTGATTTCGGGGCCGAAGACGGAAGCGGGCTGGAAGACCACGCCGGAAGGCGAGAAGAAGCAGGCTCGCGAGGCGGTGGAGTTTTATACGGTGCTGTTTTCGCATCCGGCGGTTGAGGCGATAACTTGGTGGGACTTCAGCGATCAGGGCGCCTGGCAGGGCGCGCCGGCGGGGTTTCTGCGGGACGACATGACGCCGAAACCGATGTACCATGCGTTGAAGGATCTGATCAAGGGCAAGTGGCGGACGACCGCCGAAGTGAAGGTCGGAGCGGGCGGCAAGGTGGATGTGCGGGGCTTCTATGGGGATTACAGGGTGACGGTTCCGGGGCGGGGGCTAAGCGGGTCGTTTGCCTTTGACAAGGCGACCACCGGCGAGATAAAGGTGAAGCTTGATTAGGGCAGAAGATTCGGTGATGAAGAGATCGGTTCCGGTTGCGTGGTTCGTGTTTGTGGTGTCTTGTGCGCTGGGTGCGGGGCCTGTTGCCGATCCGGGGAGCAGGGGGGTGGACTGGGAGCGGGTGAAGGCGAGGGCAGCTAATCGCGATTGGGCGGGCGAGATTGTGCGCGGTATGGAGCAGGGCGTGCGCGGGGTGATGGGGCGTTATGACCATCCACCCTTAGGCAAGACGGGCTGGTTTCACGATTACTTCTGCGGAGACGATGCGCAGCGGCTTATTTTCGATCCGCAGAAGCCGCACGAGCACGTCTGTCCGGGGTGCGGGCGGGTTTACAGCGGGGCTCCGTATGACGACTGCTGGCGGGCTTCAGTGCATCGAGAGATCATCGCCGCGACGGCTGATTCGGCGGTGCTGTGGCGGATAACGGGGCAGAGGTCGTTCGTGGAGTATGCGAGGAAGATTCTGCTGTGGTATGCGGACAACTATGAGAAGTTCGAGGTGCACGGCAAACATGCGGGCAAGGGGCGGATTCACGAGCAGTCGCTGGATGAGGCGGTGCATCTTGTTCAACTGGCTGAGGCTTACTGGGATATCTGCCCGGAGCTGACGGCTGAAGAGCGGGAGGTGATAGTCAGGAAGTTTCTCGTGCCGGATGCCCTGTTTATTCACGGGCAGACGTGGGCCATACACAACATCCATAGCTGGCATAATGCAGCGGTTGGGCTGGTTGGCTTCGCGACGGGCAACGAGGATATGGTGAAGGCGGCGATAGACGGCGAGTGCGGGATGAAGGCGCAGATCCAGAGGGGCACGAAGGAGGACGGGTTCTGGTATGAGGGCTCGATCGGGTATCATTTCTATACGATCTCGTCGCTGCAGCCGCTGTATCTGGCGGCGAAAGCGCAGGGGTATCCCTTAGAGGGGACGGATAAGTTTCGGCTGATGTACACGGCGGCGATTGATTTTACATTCGACAACGGGGAGTTTCCGGCGAGCAACGACGGATGGCCCGATCAGAACATCCGGAACCTGGGCGCTTACTATGAAGCAGCCGCGGGACACTGGAACGACTCGCAGGCGATGAACCTGCTGGATACGATTTACCGGCGTGGACGCAGGTCGCATAAGAACGCTCTTCTTTACGGGCCGGAGACGATACCAGCAAGAACAAGTGATTCGTCGCGGAGTACTCTGTTTACGGATTCGGGTGTGGCGATTCTTCGCAACGACGCCGTGAATGCGTATCTTAAGTTCGGTCCTTACGGCGGGGGGCATGATCATAACGATCGGCTGAACCTGATTCTGTTCGCAAAAGGGCACGTGGTTATCCCTGACTTAGGGACGAGCGGGTACGGGATTGCGCTCAACGGCAAGTGGTTTCGGGCTTCGGCGGCGCATAATATGCTTGTGGTAGACGGAAGGCGGCAGGCCAACTGCGGGGGTTATCTTGTTTCGTATGCGGATGATGCGGTCGAGGCGGGTGTGAGGGACGCTTATGAGGGTGTGGACATCAGGCGGCGGATTCGACTGCGCGGCGACGGGATCGAGGACGTTGTGTGGGCGGAGTCGGACAAGACGCATCAGTACGATCTGTTCTATCATGTGCGCGGGACGTTAGAGGAGTGCAGCGCGGCGCTGGAGCCGGCGGAGGCTATTAAGGCGGGCAACGGATATGACATGCTGAGGGATATCCGCAAGGGGAGGTGTGAGAAGAGCTGCGAGCTGACGTGGCGTCTTCGCGACGCCAACGGCGGGATCAGGATCAAGGCGACCTCGGAGGCGCCGTTTGAGGTGTTCGTGGGGACGTGTCCGGATAATCCGGCGAACAAGGAGCAGAGTTTCCTGATGCTGCGTCGCACAGGTGCGGCGGCGAAATGGACGGCTGAGATCGTGGTTGGTGAGTGAGTGGTGTTTGGCGCGGCCAGCCACTTGGCCGGTGTTCTTCGCAGAAGCTGTTGGCCTGTTTGCCTTTTGTCAGCGGCGGGATTAAGATTCTTTGAGCGTAAGCCTTCACAGGTTTTGCGGCAGTAATGACGGTGGTGTTGATGTGGTGTAGTGTGCCTTGAGCGATTTTGTCAGGAAATGGAACATGTTTCGGCCCTGGCGCGTGCAGCTTGCCATTACAGTCCAGATGCGTTCATAGAAGCGCATGCCGGCCGTGCTGTTTGTACC
>JAWLHD010000383.1:0-4610 GCA_041690555.1 Anaerohalosphaeraceae bacterium | reverse complement strand
CACGATTAAATACAAAAGCGCAAGTTGCCTATTTTAACATTTTCCCGCGGCTACAAAATTTCATGCGATACCCCTGCGCGTACGTACACCTCGGAAGAATCGAGAAAAAGGGCTGGTGGAGGTTAGGGCAGCGTCTTGCTCACGTCAACGATACTCTGGAGTCAGCCTGACGGCCCTGTAAAGCCCGATTCGGGCAGCAAAGAAAGTGGACTTGCGGAGTCCGCCACATGTACTCATACATGTACACGAGGTTGGAAAACGATGGCTTTTCGTGTCATAATTTGGCAACATGGGACTCTTCATAGTTGATTACCCGCTCTAACCGGAACCCAGCAAAATCCCGCTTCTTGCATGAAAAAAGCCCGATTGTCATGCTTTGTCGCACTCTGACATCGGGCTTTGAAAATGGGCGGTACAGGACTTGAACCTGTGGCCTCCTGCTTGTAAGGCAGGCGCTCTAGCCGACTGAGCTAACCGCCCTAAAGGCTTATGTACAACTAAGTTATGGAATAACACGGCAGGCAAAAAAACAGTGCACTACAACCTTGACTACAACCAATGTGCTGTTTAGAATAACCTTGTTGTCGGTTCGTCATAATTTGTTCCCTTATGGATTGCCTGCAATGTCCAAATTGAAGAGAAAAAAACGCTCAGACAAATTTCCACTCACTTTACATCCCACGGGCCAGTATTGCAAGAAAATCAAAGGTAAGCTCTACTATTTCGGGACGGATAAACAATGCGCTTTCGTCGCCTACCTTGAACAGGCAGCATGTCTGCATACTGGTAGACAGCCAAAACCAGAAAGTGAGATTAACTCGCTTTCTGTAAAAACGGCCTGCAACCTCTATTTAGAGTATCAGCAGTCTCGCGTAACTGCAGGCGAAATAAAGCAACGACATCTAAACGATCAGAAATCAAACCTTCGATTCTTTGCGCGATTTGTCGGGACGAATAGGAGCATATTGGCTGTATCGGCCATTGACCTACAGAATTATCGCAGGAAGATGATATCCACCGGCATGTCAGCCTATACAATAAATAATAAAATCGCGGTGATGAAAGCTATGTATCACTGGATGTTGGAGAATCAAGTAATCGATCAGATTCCCAATCTAAAGGCAGTGAAGAAGCTTCCGATTCCTAAGAAGGACAGGCCGATTTTCACCTCAAGTCAAGTTGAGACCCTTCTTGGCCATGCAAACACCCAAATGAGAGCGATGATCTGGTTGGGGCTGAATTGTGGCTTTGGGTGCACGGATTGTGCCGAGCTCGGATGGGACAATCTTGATCTGGACCGAGCTCGGGTCTGTTTTCCACGAGGTAAGACAGGCGTCGCCAGACACCTGCCGTTGTGGCCTGAGACTGTGAAGGCACTCAAGATGATGCCTAAGAAAGGTGAGCGTGTTTTCGTTACCAAGAGAGGCAATCCATGGGTTAGAACCACTCGAAAGATGACAGCCGGCGGAGTAGAGAAGAGTGTAAAAAATGATGCAGTTAGCAAGGAGTTTGCCAAACTTCTCAAGCAGGCCGGGCTCAAAACAGAAAAGGGCGTCGGCTTCTACACACTCCGCCGCACTGCTGCCACATTGGCTGCCCGGTCGGGCGATCCTTTTGCGGTTCAGAAGTTGCTTGGTCATGCGGATTTGAAGATGGCAACAACGTACGTGCAAGACGTTTCAGAGCAAACGGACCGCGTGATCAACAATACGCGCAAGCTCATAATCCAAGATGATTCTTGACCTTGGCAAAGGGCCTCACTTTGGGCGGTCGAGGAATCTGACAGCTTGTCGGTCTCACTTTTTTGACGTCAAGATACCGGTCCAGACATGAGCGTTTGATTCGGTAGTGGCCACGTTGGGCGATTCTGCCG
Organism: Anaerohalosphaeraceae bacterium; assembly: GCA_041690555.1. Taxonomy (GTDB): domain Bacteria; phylum Planctomycetota; class Phycisphaerae; order Sedimentisphaerales; family Anaerohalosphaeraceae; genus JACZKQ01. The sequence continues at coordinate 2,737 of JAWLHD010000383.1, read as the reverse complement.
TTGCTGTCCACAATATTCACCGCCTCCAGCTCGCCGTTGCGAATAAGTCGGTAAACAATGCTTGTGGATATCTTCAGTTCCTCGGCGACTTGCCCAACAGTGAGCCATTCTGACTCTGGGCAACTGCGGGCGCCTTGCAGCATCTCAAAGAACCGGCCCAGGCTGCTGAGGAGCTCCGCGCAGACAGCGCAGCCGTCGCCGCCGCCGTCGCCTTTTTGCACCTCGCAATCACCTGGGCCCCTGTTCTTCATGTTGTTTCCATTTTCTCGCTATCTATGATTGCCCATGTAATCCGTTCATCTCCATCTCAAGGGTCGGCCGGGAATACTTCTGCGGCCCGGGCTGTCTTTTGGTCCTGTGCCTTACAGCCGTGTCCCCGCCGGCCTGCTGCGACTGTTTGGGCAAACTTGTCTTCTTGCGGCCGTCCACAAGGCGCGACATCAACCCTTTCATTTTGCGTGTTCCTTGGTTGGCCAGTCATCCTGCATTCTCTTCAGATCGCTCGAGCTGCCGCCGCTCTGCCGCCGTTCGTACAGGTCGGTCAACGCCCGCCACAGGGAATTACATGCCTTGAGAGCTGCCGATTTGCTCAGCCCATCGCCACATTGTCTTCTATTTGCACGATCAAATCGCAGGTAAGTGTGTCCATGTCGGCCTTTCAGCCTCCTTATGAACAGAAGCAAGAGCGTGCACAGGATGGCCAGGGCCAGGGCCGTGTAGGGTATAAGGACAAAAAGCAGTAAGGGCCGAACATCGCGGGACGCGACCGTCTCCGGATCGCCGGGCAACACGAACGTCTGGTAAAGGCCAATCATGCACAGCAGCGTAACACAAACGGTGATTACGACCGGACTGCGGCTGAACATGGGGACCTGTTGGACAGCCCGCCAGATAATCACGAAGAGGATCACGGCGACGGGCACTGCACATAGCATGTATATCGATGCTGCTGCTGTTGAAATAATCGTATTCATCTTCTCTGTCTCCTGATATCAGTTGCGTTATTCGTCGTTACTACCACATCCCGGTATGAGAGTATCGTTGGCGCGGCCTGGCTCATCTGCGGATGTGTACAGTCTGAGGTACTTGTAGGCCTCCTGGGCCACAATGGCGGCCTTGGGAAGGTCCTCGGTGGAAAGCGTCATGGTTTGCTTCCACTGGTCGCCTTCTTTGTAAGATTTTTCAATCCTGATCGAGTGGACCTCAACAACGGCATCTTGCATCACGCGCCGGTTGGCCCATATCGAAGCCCGCACAGCCCCACAGCGGAACACCTTGTTTGGCTTGTTTCTTTGTTGGTCTTGCATTGGAATCACCTCCTATCTGGTATAAACAGTATGACTTGCGGCCAGGTACATCGGCGCCCTGGCCGGACATCTTGCGATTCGTGAACATCGGAACATGCCACGGCCCGGCCGCGCCATTGCCGGACTCATGATCGTCTTGCAGCTGACCGGCTTGTAGCCTTCGCGGAGTATGCGTTCGATCATCCGCTGCGTGTCGGCGTAGTCGTAGCGTACGCCGTCCCGGGCGGATATCTCATGTACAAGCCCGGCCCCGTCCTTGAGATGTGCCAGATTGGTTATCAGGGCGAACCACTGTGGCTCGCTGACCGCTTGCGGATGACGGCGGCACCACTGGATGAACTCGCATTGTTCAATCCTGTCCAGGCGGCAGCGCAGGGCCGTCGGCACCTCTTGTTGGACGACGGCGGCGCGACTGTCGTCGGCGTTGAGGATCATATAGTGCAGGGCAATAGACCGAAAAGGCGGCGCCGGTGTTACAAAACGGGCCCGCCGGTGCGGCCGTTCTCCCTGCGGCTTTCCCTTGTTGTTCCAGGTGCCAATGACCCGCATCACCCGGCTGAGGTTATAGACGGGGTCGATTCGAGCCCCCGTTATTTGACCGGCAACGCCGTCGGCCAATCCCCGGCAAAACGACCTGAACTGGCCGGCGACCTGAGGGCTGTCGATGGCCACCGGGATCAAGGGCGCCAGGACATAGTGGCCGTTACCGCTGCAGCAGATGGTTGAATTCCCGGCCAGGCCGTCCTGTCGGCTCAACAGCTCGGCGGCTTGAAGGCTATCCTTGAGTTCCTCTTCTGATGCCGGACAGCCGTCAAGTCGCGCAGGCGATACGACATCGATATCAAAGAAGACGGCTGTTATATACTCGATATCGCTGTCACGGGCACAGTTGCCGTCGGGCCCGCCGCGGGCGGCGACCCAGCGGTTTGGCGCACAATCGAACAGGTGTATCGGGCGAGACTGGACCCCGATATAGATACCGCAGGTCCGGCCGTCCATTGCAAGAGACAGACGTACTGCAGCATCTTCACTATCGGCGTAGGCCACCTGAGGCAAAGGATCGAAGATACGCAGTTCGCTGACGCCATAGCCGCAATGACCCAGTACAGCCAGGTGCTCTCGAATCGTTGCCTCAATCGCCGCATTTGCGGATTTGTCCGTCTCAGGGTGCATGAGGGACCTTTCCTATGAACCCTTGATGCCGTTGACCGCCCTGTAAAACTCCACCAACTGCGGGGGAAACAACACAGGTGACGGTCGCATCTGAGTGTCGTGTCGGTACGCCGCCATAAGGTGTTTTTGGGCTTCCTGTCGATTGCCCTGCTGGTATTCAATTGCGCCCAAAATCACATGGGCCTCGCTCAGTTCCGGATCAGCGCAATTTCCCGCCGCCACGGTCCCAGTGAGAATCCTCAAGGCATCAGCCCACC
>JAWLHD010000382.1:0-4616 GCA_041690555.1 Anaerohalosphaeraceae bacterium | reverse complement strand
GCCGCTGCGCGTTCGTAGTCGGCGTTCTTGACGGCATCATCCTTCTGCTGCTGGAGCTTTTCGATTTTGGCTTCGATGTCGGCGAGGTCGGGGGGGGGCGTCATGTTCTTTAGTCGTACGCGTGCGCCGGCTTCGTCGATGACGTCGATGGCCTTGTCGGGGAGGCATCGGCCGGAGATGTATCGCGAGGAGAGCTCGACGGCCTGGTAGAGGGCTTCGTTTGTAAAGGCTACCTTGTGGTGCTTCTCGTAGCGGTCTCTGAGGCCTTTGAGTATCTCGACGGTTTCGTCCTTTGAGGGCGGGTCGACGGGGATGGTCTGGAAGCGACGTTCGAGGGCGGCGTCCTTTTCGATGTACTTGCGGTACTCATCATAGGTAGTGGCGCCGATGCACTGGACTTCGCCTCGGGCGAGTGCGGGCTTGAGGACGTTGGAGGCGTCGATTGCTCCTTCGGCTCCGCCGGCTCCGACGAGGGTGTGGAGTTCGTCGACGAAGAGGACGACGCTGCCTGCGCGTCGCACTTCGTTGATGACGGCCTTGATACGCTCTTCGAACTGTCCGCGGTATTTTGTTCCTGCGACCATCATGGCCAGGTCGAGCACGACGAGTCTTTTTTCCTTAAGTATTTCGGGGACCTGGTGATTAATGATTCGCTGTGCGAGTCCTTCGACTATCGCGGTCTTGCCGACTCCGGCTTCGCCGAGAAGCACGGGGTTGTTTTTGGTTCGGCGGCAGAGTATCTGGACGAGCCGCTCGATTTCGTCGGTGCGTCCGATTACGGGGTCAAGTTCGTCCTTGGCGGCAAGCTCGGTGAGGTCTCTTCCGAAGCTGTCGAGGGCGGGTGTTTTGCTCTTTGCGCCCTTTTGGCCGGCGGCGGGGGTCATTTTCATGCCCATGTTCTGATAGCTGCTGGTGTCGACGCCGGCTCCGAGGAGGTTGAGGACTTCCTGTCGGACGTCTTCGAGTTTGAGACCGAGGTTCATGAGGACTTGTGCGGCGATGCCTTCGCTCTCTCTGAGCAGTCCGAGGAGGATGTGCTCGGTGCCGACGTAGTTGTGGTTGAGGGCACGTGCCTCTTCGATGGCGTATTCGATGACCTTCTTGGCCTTCGGGGTCTGTGGGAGCTTGCCCATTGTGACCATGTCGGGGCCGCTCTTGACCAGCTTTTCGATTTCGAGGCGGAGTTTCTTTATGTCGACATCGAGGTTTTTCAGGACATTGGCGCCGACGCCGCTGCCTTCCTTCACCAGGCCGAGCAGGATGTGTTCGGTCCCTATATACTCGTGGTTGAAGCGTTGTGCTTCCTGGTTGGCCAGCGCCATGACCTTTCTGGCTCTATCTGTAAAACGTTCAAACATAATCTTCTCGTCCTTTATCCCTTGGTAAAAACCACCCGTCCGCAGAAGTAAAGTTTACCACAGCCGCGGGACCTGTCAAACCAATTGGGTCCAAAGCGGTCGCGGTTTTCTCCTAAAACAGATACACTGTGCTATATGCCCTGTGCCGCCAATTGTTCATTCAATCGCGGGTGCAATTGAACCCGCTGCCACTACAGAATTTCGCACTTGTACTATCGACATAATCATAGCACGACTTTGGCCGGGCGGGTCAAAAAAGGGTCATTTTGGCGCAGACAGTCTTTTTGCAGCGTGTGAAAGGGGGTGCACCCCCGTAGTCGCTGCCGCAAGGCTGTGGCGGCAGGATGTACGGCAGGATATTATTTGTTGGTGTTGTCTTCGAGGAGTTTTTTGAGATAGGTGTTCTCGCGGCGGGTTGCCTCAAGATCGAACAGGAGGTATTTGATGCTGACCCGCAGGTAATCGAGAGATTCGTGCAGATGGTGGACGCTTTTTTTGAGCTGATCGTGTGTTTCGCGGGTTTTCTTGGCCAGCAGCATGAGTTTCTTCTGCTGACTGTCTGGCATGGAGCCAATTTCGCTGACAAGTTCGTTTAGCTTCTGTTCGAAAACCACTTCGTCCATCATCTTGTTCTTCCTTCGCTATTCACCCTCATTTCATGAATGCCGCCGGCGCTCCGAAGCCAGGGGGTTATATTTGCAAAGTGCATACCAGCGGGAGTTTGAGGTTATTGGGCGGTGTTTTGGGGGTTTGAAATGTGCGTCCTTGCGGGCGCGAGGGGGCTTGTTGGGGTCATGGGCCGATAAAGCACGTTGTGTCGATTAAACAGGGGCGTTGCATTAGGGCCACAGAGGCCGGCGGGTGTATGATGTCCGCCTTGCCTAAGTGTCGCTACTGTAACAGTTTGTGACGCATGTTGCTTTTTGTAAACACCAATGTTCTGCTGTCAATGCGGTCAAAGGTCTTGACAGGTTGGGCAAGATGCGGCATAATGGGTAAAATTACTGATCCTGTCATAGGTAGTGTTACCCATTCAATATGCGCGTTTATACGGTCATTCTGTTGATTTGTGTGGTGTGCTGTGTCTTGCGGGGCGGAGAAGGTCCGGCCGGCGGCAGCTCGTCGTCCGGTATTGATGCGGCGCATTTTGCGGGGCTTTGCAGCAACATGGAGACCGATCATTTCAGGTTGATCCATGACCTGCGGTCTGAGCAGGCGGAGGCTATCGGGCAGGTACTTGAGTTTGCATACGGACAGTTTGGGGCGTATTTTTCGCGATATGGTTTTGAGCTGAAGCATCCTGAGCTGCCGCTTGAGTGGATGTGCTTTCGGAGGGAGGGTTCTTTTGCGGATTATGCGCTGGCGACGGAAAGAATGGATTTGTCGTGGCTGAGCGGTTACTACTCGTCACGAACGAACCGCGTTGCGGTTGTTGGTCCGCGTCGGGTCGGCAGGTGGCGCGGAGGGCCAGAGGGCGGGGCAGAGTTTGCCTCGGCTGGAGGTGAGGTCGTTGACGTGGGTCTTGTGAAGATCGTTCACGAAGCGGGGCATCAACTGGCATTCAACACGGGTCTGCAGAAGCGCGGGGTTATGTATCCCATGTGGGCAACGGAGGGTGTTGCGCTGGTTTTCGAGGATTGTGCCTCGGATTACCTGCCGACGGTCCGGTACAGCGAGGCGCGCAAGAAGCGGCTTCTGGAACTTTACCGGGAGGGTTTGCTGATAAGGCTGGATGATTTCGTTACCATGGTGCGGGTGCCGTCGGGTATTCCGGAGGCCGATATCTATGCTCAGGCATGGGGTTTTTTCCTATTTCTTTGTGAGAACCGGACGGCTGATCTGCGGGACTACTTTGATTATCTGTATTCGCTGAAGTCCGGGGCGCGGACCGCTTATCACCTGCGGCGTGAATTCTTCGAATCGTTCGGCGAGATCGGTGAACTGGAACGTGAATGGTCGTTTTTTCTGGAGCTTTCGGCGGTCAGCAAGCCGTTTCTTGCCGGGGCTCCGAATCGCAATTAATCGGCGGTATAACGCGCGGAGGGCGGCATGCCTTTTTGGGGCGCTGCCGCACCCGCACGTTCGGACTCTTACCGGCCTTGCGGCTTGCAGGCGTATCAATGCCGCGTCAACCGGCGTCCCGTGAACAGCGCTGCCAGCAGCGTTATGACGAACAGCGCCAGGAAGATGTAGAAGAGAATTTCGGCGATTCCCGCGGCGGCGGTAGCAATGCCGCCGAAGCCGAAGATGGCCGCGACAAGCGCGATGACGAGAAACGTGACAGCCCATCCCAAAAGACCCATGATCGATACCCCCTGAAAAAAACCAAGCATTTCGTTTTATTAAAGTCGATCCTCTCTGGCTTCCTCCTGGATCGCTTCACCCGCCCTTTCAATGTCCCTGCCGGCGCCTTCGGCGGTTCGACAACCGCTCAGCGAAAATCCGACAGCGAGCATTACGACGACCAGGCCTGCAACTTTCTTTAACCGGTTCATTTGCCACCCCCTTTTTTTTATCGCGATATAGTATCGCCCAGTGGCGGCGGGAACTTGAATGGGATTCGAGCAAAACGGTTCGGGGTTGCAGAGGCCAAGATTTCGCCCACATGGCGAACAGATGCAAATTCCGGCCTCTGCATAAACGGTTTGGCGAAGACGCGGGGGAGGTGGGCAGAAAGCGGAAAAAAACATTAAAGTGGCGTTGTGTATTCACCGAGTCTGGGTGTGCGGCGCAACGTGGGGCAGGCCGCCAAAGCATCATATTCGGGGGATTTGCGTGTTAGAGACCTCCGATGTGCATACAAGGTGATTGTATCGGACAGGAGGATTTTGTTGAAAGGGGGGCAGAGAGGCGACAAGAAGACACGATCCACGAACACCTGGTTTGGATGTGCATTTTGCACGAGTCGTATGAATGGAACAGAAATTCGAGGAACGTGATTGCCGTTTTCGGGTCGCGGGACCCACGGCGTTGAGAGTCAATCTCATTTGCAGAGGAGACAAGGACATGGGTTCGCACAAGATGAAAAAACACAATTTCTGGATTGCCGCGGTCAGTCTGCTGGTCGTGATGAGCGTAAGCATCTACGTGTACGCTCAATACGGTCAGCGAGGCACACAGCAGCAGAAACAGCAGCAACATCAACATACTCAGTTGAAAATGCAGAGTACAGACAAATTGATGGACGTCGACGTCATCAGTCTTAAGGGCGGCCAGCAGACGGGTCAACCAGGTCAGCAAGGGGACCGGACTCCGCAG